>JALLOL010000122.1 GCA_027717875.1 Acidobacteria bacterium AH-259-L09
GGGAATGCAGCTAAAGGAAATCGCAGGCTGGAACCAGGTTGCTTCTGACTGGGAGGCCTTACTTCAGTTGGAGCCTGAGGGTTGTTTTGCTGCAGAGGTCGGTGAGCGTTGTGTGGCCACAACAACCGCAATCAACTATGAGAGTCGTTTTGGTTGGATCGGAATGGTTATCGTCGATCCCGCCTTCCGAAGACGGGGGATAGCGACCCGCATGGTGGAGCGGGCCATACAATATCTAGAGTCAGTTTCCTGCCGGTGCCAGAAACTCGACGCCACAGGGCCCGGAGCAAGAGTTTACGAGAAAATGGGTTTTACCATCGAGTATGAGGTTCAGCGCTGGTTTCGTGATCCTCAAAGAGCAGGTCCCGTTAAAGGCGTACCCAATCTGGGACCACTGTCAGTTGAAGCTCTTGACTCTCTTGCTGATCTGGACCGCTCAGCCTTTGGTGCCTCGCGCTTGGAACTCTTGAGGTGGTATTGCTCCAATAGTTGTCCGAGTTTTCTAGCCGGAAAGGAAGGGAACCCACTGGGTTACGCCGTGGGCCGAGTGGGAAGTCGAGCCTGGCAGATGGGCCCGCTGGTGGCTACAGAAACTCAGGTCGCCCAAGATCTGATGGCGGGATCTCTTGCTGCTGTTGGCTCTAAGCCTGTCATCGGTGATGTCGTAGCCCACAACCACGACGCGGTCAGGCTCCTGCAAAGCTTTGGTTTTGAGCGCCAGCGCGTTTTGTACCGGATGTTTCGAGGAAAAAACGCCTGGCCGGGAAAGCCCCTCCAGACATTTTGCCTAGCCGGGTTTGAATACGGTTAAGCCCACCCGTCGTGCTCTAGCTGTCAAACTTCGGCTGAGCTAGTAGAAGGCTTACAAGCTTATGCGTAGCCCGAAGCGAAATTCCCTGTCGTCTCTGGCACTGTCAGTCTCCATGAACTCGCTATTGTCGACGTCATTGTCTGGCCCTCCGAGACAAGGAGATTGGGAGACGCTGGTCCCGTTGTCTCCTGGTCCCAATCAGTCAAGTTTTTTGGCGCCTCCTAAGCTCTCTGGGAGAGGGAAGCTTCTGTCGACAGTGTTGCGCGGCAAGGATCAAGACTTCGTTTTTTTCAGGGATGTACCGGTAGACAACTCGGTAATCGGGTTTAATGATTAACTGCCGATACGTCTCTAAGCCTTTGTAAAGTAGTGGAGGGCCAGCCTCGGGGAAACTCTCCAGAATGGCTGTCTTGTTGAAGATTTCCACTGCCAGGTCTAAAGATAGAGCTTCCAATTGCGCATATGCGCTCTCTACCCACAGAACTTTCGCCTTCAAGATCGCTGCTTTTGACGGGCGAGCCGGTTTTTCACGGCAGCGCTTGACACCACGTGCCTTTGTGTTGCCTCTTTTTCACCTTGTTGGATCATCTCGCGTAGCTCGAGTTCGTCGAGTCTTTCTAAATCCTCTACCACTCGGAAGTAATCTTCTGGGCTGATCAACACCGCAGCCGGCCGACTTCTACGCGTGATAAGTACCGGATCTTTGCTCTTCTCCAAATCGGAAATAATCTGGCTTGCCTTTGCCTGGAGATCAGAGATAGGGACAATATTTTTCACTCTTGCTAACATATTTAACACTATATCTAATTATACTTCTGTATACAAATATACCCGTAACCAGAATAGTCAGCCCACCCCTCCCTTCTGTCTCCCTGTCTCAGATCAGCCCCTGGTAGGCGCGGAAAAGGGCGCGATAGTACTTCATGACCCGCACAGGATCGGAGCTCTCCGGAATCTCGGCCAGACAAAAGCCGGCATATTGAATGCCGTGTAACAGCCCGAATAAACGCCGCCACGGATATTCTTCCCGATAGAGATCGCGCATATGAACCAGTCCGATGCGGGATTTGACCAGATTGAAGTTTGATTCCAGTCCCCCATCGAGCAGATCGTTATCGTTGGAGTTCCAGCAGATCCAAACATTGTCGTGGTCTGCATAGTCGAGAATCTTGCGGATGCGGGGAAGACGAGAAGTTTCTCTACCGTGAACCTCCATTCGGATCTGGACCCCGTAGCCCGCAGCGAAGGCTCCGCATTCTCGAAGCGAGCGTCCGATTTGCTCAAGAGTTTTTTCTTCGGGCACTCCTTCTGGCAGGCCGTTGGGCCGGACCTTGACACCCGGAGCTCCTACATCGTGCGCAAGTTTCACGAAGGCCTTGGTCTCTTCAATGTTTTTGCGCACTTCAGCCGGATCAGCAGAGTGATACTCACAGGCACTGCCAATCCCCACAATCTGCACCGGGGAGTCTTCAAAACGTCTCTGTATCTCCTTGCGCCTCCCAGAGGAGGTGTCGATCTCAACTCCATGAGCGTGAGTGGTGCGCAGTTCGACGCCCTCAAACTGAGTCTCCGTGCAGTTTTTAATGAGCGTCTCAATATCCCAGGACCGTCCTAGATTGTAGGTGACCGTTCCCAGGTGAAGGGCCTGTGGGTTTTTTGCCGGCTCTGAGCGCACCGGTTCGGCTGAGAGTGATGGTCGCGCCACAAGCAGCGAGGAAACTGCCGCGGTTGAGGTGTGAAAAAATTTTCGTCTGTTCATAGTGTTCTCCTTTCAGAGAGTTTCATTGGATGACCGATTATGAACTCAACTCCAAACCGGGTGGAAGCATTTTCATAAATTTAGGCCAAGGAGAGTTATCGACTCGCCCTGTGAATTTACACCCTTACCATAGCGCCTATTGAATACAACACATTACAGTCCTTTGAAAAAGGTCGCTAGCGAATCGGCCACTTTTACACTGGCTCCCACCAATGCAATTGCCAAAACACAGCCCATGGCGGTGTTCCAAGCCCAGCGGGTGCTACCCGTGGGTAGATCCGGGCCCAAGAAAGCTCTGCGATTGCACAGGACAAGAAAGCCCAGGTAGGCGATGGGCAAGAGAATCAAAGCAAACGAAGAAATTAAGGGACCCAGCCAAAACGGAGCCTTGTAGGCCACCCCGAAGATACCCACCGTCGGCAGTAAGGATCCGAGCCGAAACCACCAACCTCGGTAAGGCACTCCTCGGATCTCACACAGAGCAAGTCCGCTGATGAGCATCAGAATCGTAATCGTGCTCAAAGGCATGGCAGCAATCCCCAGATCGAAAAGGACGCGGCCCGTGGCATCCGGCAGCCAGGTTCCCTCAAAAAGCGGTGTCATGACTTTAGCGACAGCAGCAGGGCCATCCGGACGTTCGGGAGATCCCTGAAGCACGTTGGCGGTGGTGATAACGACCAGTGAGGAAATAATGGCGAAGGGAAGAAGCATTCCACTGCCGAGGTCAAAGCGGGCCAGGCCCAGGTGTTCCTGCGTCCATCCTCGAGCGCGAAGGGTTATGGGAAAAAGAAAGGTCATGTTGATACCGACGGTACAACCCAGGGCACCAAGAACCATGGTTCGATCGTCTGAACTGCCGGGAAAATCTCCAGGGATTAAACCCCTGAAGAGCTCCCCCCACCGAATCCCTGTTTTCCAGGCCACAAGTGCAAAGCACAAGATCATAAAGAAGACGGTACTCTTGAGGATTGTCTCGTAGAGCCTGATGCCGGTGCGCGGCTTACCCCCGTAGGTCCAGGTTAGAGGGATGCTGACGGCAAGAATCATGGCGCCAACCATCCACCTGGCCGAGAGAAGACCTTGCTCGGTGCTGACCCATCCTCCTAACTGAACAAGATCAGCAAAACAGGCGGCCGCGGCCGCGTATTGGTTCAAGCACCAAAAGATGGAGGTCACGATAGCTGCGATCGCCCAGGCCAGTGCCAAGGCAGGATGAACGTACTTGCCCATGGCCCGATAAAGAGATTCGTCTCGGTACAACGATGGCCGTGCAATGGCGGCGAACATGATGACCCCCATGGCCATCCCCAGGATATTCACCCACAGCATTTGGTAGCCGAATTTCCACCCCAGGTAGAATGCAGAGGTAGCCGTGCCGGCACCCAAAGTGATGGCGCCCTGAATCCAGCCAGGCCCTGAAAGGCGGGCATAACCCAATAGGCGTCCAGCCCAAGGTCGGGCATTGACCTTCCGTAGGTACTCGAGTTCGGTCTGTTGTGCGAATTCTTGTTGGGATGTCATCTCGCTTGTATTGTCAGTTGTCACTTGTCAGTTGTTAGCTGTAGCTGAGTTCTGGAACTTCAACCCAGGCACGTTTTTTCCAGGACTCGTGCGCCTTCTGCGCCAGCTGAACACCTTTCGCCCCTTCAAGCAGGTTCCAGCGAAACGGCTCATCCTTTACCACGTGCCGTAGAAACAACTCCCACTGCATCTTAAACGCATTGCCCCCCTCCCGATGCTCGGCTGCCGGTGTCCACGCCTGCATATAATCGATTGGACTCTCAATGTCGGGATTCCATATCGGGCGCGGTGTTCCTTCGTAGGATTGAATGAGGCAGCTGCGCAAGCCGGCCACAGCGGTGCCCTTTGTCCCATCCACCTGAAGCGTCAGGAGGTCATCTCGCCGTACGCGAACTGCCCAGGACGAATTGAAACGTGCAATGATTCCACCTTCCAATTCGAACGTCGAATAGGCAGTATCCTCGGCAGTGCACTCATAGGGCCTGCCACTTTCATCCCAGCGTTTCTTGATATGTGTGGCAGCGACGCAGGAAACCGCTTTGACCTCTGCGAAAAGATTGTCCAGGAGATATCGCCAGTGGGGAAACATATCCAAAATGATTCCACCACCGTCCTCCTTTCTGTAATTCCAGGAGGGGCGCTGTGAAGCGACGTGATCACCTTCAAAGACCCAATAACCGAATTCTCCCCGGATGGCAAAAATCTCTCCGAAGAAGCCGGTGTCCCTGAGGACTTTCAACTTCTGAAGACCCGGCAGCCAGAGCTTATCCTGCACAACTCCATGTTTGATTTTCGCCTCCCGGGCAAGAGCATAGAGCTCATGGGCTTCTTCAGTAGTGAGCGCAGTCGGTTTCTCGCAGTAAATGTGTTTTCCCGCTGCGATCGCTTTCTTGACGCTGGCAGCGCGGAGCTTGGTTGTCTGTGAATCGAAGTAAATTAGGTTGTTCGGATCAGCCAGGGCCTCCTCCAGATTGGTCGTCCATCTGTCCAGGCCGAAGCGCGCGGCCAACTTTTCCAACTTGTCGGGGTTGCGTCCCACCAGGACGGGATTGGGCATGATCAATTCCTCGTCGCTGATCTTGACGCCTCCCTGCTTCATAATTGCCAGGATTGAGCGAATGAGATGCTGGTTCGTTCCCATCCGGCCGGTCACCCCATTGAGAATGATTCCGATTTCGTGTGTTTTAAGACTCGCCATCTGTCTTGTTTCGTGCTTTCGTGCTGGAGTGCTGTGGTGCCCTTGCTTTGCCCTTCTATTGTTCTATTGCTCCATCGTTCTATTGTTCTTTCTCCCCTCCGTGTGCTGAGGTTGGGCTCCTTCCGGCAACGGAGGCACATCGACACCTGCTTGAGGCAGTGTTCCTTCCAATTCCTGGCGCCAATGGGCCACATCACCAGCTGGCCCGTAGCAGTAAATCATTTTCAGCGGTTGATCGCCGACGTTAGTGAGCTGATGATAAACCGCGGGAGGGATAAGAACTGCCTGCCCGGCTTGTATGGTCCGGCACTCCTCTCCTAAGCACATCTCGCCGGTTCCTTCTAACACCAGATAAATTTCCTCCTGTTCCTGGTTATGCCAAGGGACCTGTCCTCCCTTTGGCTCCAAGGTGACGTAGCCTATGCAAAAGTTCTGGGCCTGAATAGGTGATACCCCTCCCACCAGGTTTTGTGTCCTGCGCCTTGCTGGGTAAGTACGGCCCTTGATTTGATTCAAGTCTGCAATGATCATGACAACGCCTCTTCCTCGAAAGGTTCTACGTACAATACGCTAAACTCCCCCCATTAAACCAGCGAGTGGAGGAATTGGGAAGTGGGCTTGAGCCGGATAAGATATAGAGATAACATTTGATTCTATTATTTGGCAGAGTACAATACAGAGGTCAATCTACTGATGGTAAGGCCAAGGAGTTTTGTTATGAGTAAAATTAATCGACGTGAGTTTGTCAAACGTTCTGCTGCCACCACGGCGGTGGTCCCCATCTTAATGGGCCCAAATACCTGGGCGGGAGCCAACAATAGGGTACAGGTAGCCTGTGTCGGCCTCCGCGGGCAGGGACGCTCGCATATTGAAAACTTTCAGAAACTCCCGGGAGTTGAAGTCGTCGCTCTCTGTGATATCGATGAACGGGTACTCGCCGACCGGCTGAAAGATTTTAAGAAACAGGACTGGCGGAAACCCAAGACCTACACCGACATTCGCAAGCTTCTGGAAGATCCCAGCATCGACGCTGTCAGTTTTGCTACACCGAATCACTGGCACGCATTGGGAACGATCTGGGCCTGCCAGGCCGGCAAGGACGTCTATGTAGAGAAGCCCGCCTCTTATAACATCTGGGAAGGGCGCAAGATGATCGAGGCGGCCCGCCAATACAAGCGGGTGGTTCAGGTCGGTCATCAGATCCGCAGCTCGATTGCGGTGCAGGCAGCGGTGAAGTTTCTGCAGTCCGGACAGCTTGGTGATGTATACCTGGCCAAAGGGCTCTGCTACAAGTGGCGGGATACCATCGGACGCACCCCTGAAGAACCGATCCCGGCAGGCGTTCACTATGATATCTGGCTGGGTCCTGCGCCCAAACGCCCGTTCACAAAGAATCGCTTTCATTACGACTGGCACTGGCACTGGGACTATGGCAACGGCGATATTGGAAACCAAGGTGTGCACCAGATGGACGTGGCTCGCTGGGGCTTGGGCCTGGATGTCCACCCGGTGAAATTGTGCTCCATGGGCGGCCACGTTATGTTCGAGGACGACCAGGAGACGCCTAACGTTCTGCACGCCCAGTTTGAATACCCTCAGGCGAGTGGTCCTACGAAGAAAAAGCTTTTGCAATTTGAGGTGCGTCACTGGATCACCAATCACGAGGGCGGAATCGGCGAGGGCCCCGATAACACGGTCGGCATAATTTTCTACGGCTCGGAAGGTTACATGGTGATCGACAGTTACTCCAGCTGGCGGGTTTATTACGGTCGCAAGAGAGAACCCGGTCCACATGCCAAGGCCGAAGGAAGTCATCACCAGAATTTCATTGATGCAGTGAGAGCACAAGATGCAAGTGGTTTAAACTGCGATATTGAGGAGGGTCATAAGAGCGCCGTCCTGTGCCATCTGGCCAACATCTCTTATCGTCTCGGGCGCTCCCTGGAGTTTGACCCCAAGACGGAGCGTTTTGTGAACGACGAGGAAGCCAACATGATGCTCTCTCGTGA
>JALLOL010000123.1 GCA_027717875.1 Acidobacteria bacterium AH-259-L09
CTGGGCCTTTGGCAGCGTGCTCTACGAACTATTGACCGGCAAGCGGCCCTTTGAAGGGGAGACGGTCACGGAAACTCTGGCTGGGATTCTCAAGGGTGAGCCGGATTGGGAGGCCCTTGCTGAGACCACACCTTGGAGGATTGGAGATCTGCTGCGTCGATGCCTCCAGAAAGACCCTCAGGAGCGTCTCCGTGACATTGGCGACGCCCGAATTGAGATGAAGCAAGCACTGAGCGAGCCTGCAACGGTATCGCCGATTGGAGTGACCACTGCGGTCCAGCCTACCCGATGGAAGCTGGCCATTCCGTGGAGCCTGGCTTCCCTGGTCGTGGGTATCATCATCACCCTGATTGGCGTCTGGAATCTAAGTCCCCTGCCAACGCCACCGCCCGTATCGCGCTTGGCGATGGTGCTGCCATCGAACCAGCAACTGAGTTTTGGAGGCCGTCATCAAGTGGCTTTCTCAGCCGACGGCACCCATCTTGTCTATGTCGCCAACCTCCAGCTGTACCTGCGTGCCATGGATCAGCTGGAGGCCCTGCCTATTCGCGGCACCGAAGACGGCGGTGGTAGAAGTCCATTTTTTTCGCCCGACGGGCAGTGGGTGGGATTTTATGCGGGTGACCGGCTGAAAAAAGTCTCCATTAGCGGCGGCGCGCCGGTGACGCTATGCGACGCTGAGAATCCCTGGGGTGCGAGCTGGGGACCCAATGACACCATTGTCTTCGGACAAGGTTCGCAGGGCATCTGGCAGGTCTCCGCCGCCGGTGGCACGAAAGAGCTCCTGATCAGTGTGGACACGACGAAGGACGAATCGGCCCATGGACCGCAGATCCTGCCCGGCGGGAAGGCCCTGCTATTTACGCTCAGCTCCGGCGACGGCAGTTGGGATGACGCGGAGATCCTAGTGCAGTCACTGGAGACGGGTGAGCGGCAGGTCCTGATCAGAGGAGGCACCGATGCTCGTTACGTGCCCACGGGGCACTTGGTCTATGCGCGGGAGGGGACGCTGCTGGCGGTGCCCCTTGATGTGGCGCGCCTCGAGGTGACAGGTGGCCCCGTTTCCATCATCGAGGGTGTCACGCAGGCAGGTAGTAATTTTACAGGCGCTGCGCACTTCAGCTTTTCCCGCCTTGGGTCGCTCGTGTATGTCCCGGGCATCGCGGGTGAGCTCGAAAACACTCTGCTCTGGGTGGATCGTGAGGGGCAAGAGGAGCGTTTGGCTGCGGAACGCCTTTACTTTTGGCCCCGGCTCTCACCCCATGGTGCACATCTGGCCCTGGTTGTCTTTGACGGGGCCAATTGGGACCTGTGGATCTATGAGCTGACACGCAAGACGTTAACCCGACTCACCTTTGATCCGGCTGGTAACCTTTACCCGCTCTGGACGCCGGATGGTCTGCGGGTGGTGTTCGCATCACGCCGCGGTGGAGGACAATACAATTTGTTCTGGAAGGCGGCGGATGGCACGGGCCAGGCCGAGCGCCTCACCACGAGCCCAAACTCTCAAGTACCCTATTCCTTCTCGCCTGACGGAAAGAGGCTGGTTTTCGTCGAACTGGATCCTGAAACATCGTGGGACTTGCACGTGCTCTCGATGGAGGACGAGCGCACCTCGCAGCCGCTTCTCCAGACGCAGTTTAATGAGAGCAGTCCGGCGATCTCACCCGATGGCCGCTGGATGGCCTATCGCTCCGATGAGTCGGGGCGGGAGGAAGTCTACGTTCGGCCTTTCCCAAAGGTGGAGCAAGGAAAGTGGCAGATCTCAAGCGATGGGGGAACTCGGCCCCTTTGGGGCCCTGAGGGGCGGGAGCTGTTCTATCAAAGCGACGAGGCCATGATGATGGTTCCCATCGAAACGGAGTCCACCTTCACGGCGGAGAGCCCCGGGGTTTTGTTTGGGGGAAGGTACATTACTGAGACCGGTCGACACTACGATATTTCCCCCGACGGGCAGCGGTTCCTGATGATCAAAGAGGGCGGGCAGACAGAGGAGACATCAGCACGGACAGAATTGATCATCGTCCTCAACTGGTTTGAAGAACTCAAACGCCTCGTCCCCACAGGTAAGTGACATGATCGGGGCATGGAGGAACCCGGGAGGGCGCGGAAGAACAATCATTCAGGCCAGGATATCGTGAACGATTTCGCCGTGCACGTCGGTGAGCCGCATGTCGCGGCCGCTGAAGTGGTAGGTCAGCTGAGTGTGATCGAGGCCCAGCAGGTGAAGGATGGTCGCGTGCAGGTCGTGCACGTGGACCTTATTTTCGACGGCGAAGTAGCCATATTCGTCAGTCGCGCCATAGATCGTACCAGCCTTGACGCCTCCGCCGGCTAGCCACATGGTGAAACCGAACGGATTGTGGTCGCGGCCAACCTTCTTGACGTACTTTTCGTCCGGAAGTTGGGCTGTCGGTGTGCGACCGAACTCGCCGCCCCAAAGCACCAGTGTCTGATCCAGCAGGCCGCGGGACTTCAGGTCCTTCAAGAGCGCGGCAATGGGTCTATCGACAGCCTTCGCGTTAATCTGGTGGCCCTCTTCCAAGCTCCCATGTTGATCCCAACGATCGACGCCCTTACGGCGGGGCGGGAGCAATTCCACGAATCGCACACCCCTCTCCACCATGCGGCGCGCCAGCAGACACTGCAGGCCAAATTCTTCGGTGTCTGGCTCGTCCAGTCCATAGAGCTTCCGCGTGGTCTGGGACTCGCCGCTCAGGTCCAGCAAATCGGGCACTTCGGACTGCATGCGAAAGGCGAGCTCATAATTAGAGATTGTCGCTTCAAGTTCGCTCACAGTCCCAAACCGATCCAGCACCCCTGCGTTGAGCCTGCGCAGCAAGCCCAGTTTGCCCCTTTGCAACTCCGGGTTCTTCTCTCGCGCTTCGATGTCCGCGATCGGGTGCTTACCCTTTCGGAACAAGGTTCCCTGATAGGTTGCAGGTAGAAACCCGCCCCCGAAAATATCAAGGCCACCCGGAGGAATGAGGCCACTTTCGAGAACGATAAAGCCGGGCAGGCTATCACACTCGGTGCCCAGCCCGTAAGTCAACCAAGCGCCCATGCTGGGCCGACCTTGGAAACCGGAACCGGAATGCATGAAATAATTCGCGGCGGTGTGCTCGGAATGGTCGGCCACCATGGAGCGAATGATCGCCATATCGTCCACGCAAGTTGCCAAGTGGGGGAAAAGCTCACTTACCTCGGTGCCGCATTCGCCATGCTTCTTGAACTGAAACGGCGAGGCGAATATTTTGTTGCTGATATTGAAGACAGTGGTTGGCGTCTCGAGGGGGATGGGCTGCCCGTTCTCCTTCCAGAGTCGCGGTTTTGGATCAAAGGTGTCCATCTGAGAGGGACCACCATCCATAAACAAGAAGATGACGGACTTTGCTTTGGGCTCGTAGTGGGGTGGTCGAGGCGCTAAGGGGTTGGCCTGTGACACAGCGGCGGAGGCAAATTTATCGGCCAGCAGATAGGCCAAAGCCAAGCCTCCAAAGCCGTTCGCACACCTGCACAACATCTCCCTACGGCTGATCCCGGGCTGGGAAAAATCCACTCGGTGCATAACGTCCTCCTAGTCCGGATTATTCATAAATGTCCGGCCAATCCACCGCTAAGGCGCCAAGGGCGCCAAGATAACGGTCAGAAGGGAGGGACAGTCTGTGTGCGGACTGTCCCTCCCTTCTGACCGTCGCCTTAGCGTCCTTTGCGTCTTGGCGGTTCATTCCCAGACATTTATGAATAATCCGGGCTAGCGGATATAGATAAACTCCGCAGAATTCAGCAGCACGTGACACAGGTCCGACCAGACTTGATGGTCCACTGTCTCTAGTGTAGCCAACTCTGTGGACGCTTCATAGCGTGATTTCTGTGATTCGATAAACTGCAGCACCTCAGCCATTTCCCAATTTTCCGGTGGCCGGCCGAAAGCGGTGAGGTACATCTGCTCCACTCGCTTGCCGGGCTCGTTCTCGGCGGTGGTCAGGCGGCGAGCCCATTCCTGCGCCTGCAAGATTACGAACTCGTTATTCATCATCATCAGCGCCTGTGACGCCACGGTGGAGACACTGCGTCGTCCTATAGCTGAGACGGGCAGCGGGTAGTCAAAGGCCAGAAACATCGGTGTAATAAAGTTGCGGCGCACCTGAATGTAAATACTTCGTCGGCCGCTGCCGTCAAGTGGCCCGGACTCCGGCTTACCCCGGCCGTCCTGGTATTCGCTGATGTGGGGCGGCACGCTGGGGCGGAACAGCTGCCGGTCGAGCGTTCCAGCGACAGCCAGGATTGAATCGCGAATGGCCTCGGCCTCCAGTCTCCGCACCGGCATATGATGGAGCAGCTTATTTTGAGGGTCGGTTTTGGCAGCTACCTCATCTACCTGACCGGACACGCGATAGGTGCTGCTGAGTAACATCATGCGGTGGATGGCTTTGACCGACCAACCGCTTTCCATGAATCGTTTCGCCAGGAAGTCCAGCAGCTGTGGGTGGGTAGGTCGCTCTCCTGTCTTGCCAAAATTGTCTGCCGAACGAACGATACCGTGGCCAAAGTGATGCTTCCAAACGCGGTTAACCATGACGCGGGCAGTTTGCGGATTCTCGGAGCGTACCAGCCACTCGGCCAACTGCAATCGGCCGCTGCCATGGGTAATGGGCATCTGGTCCTGGCCGGCAATGATCTGAAGGTAACGCCGGGGGGGCCTCCTCGCCCAGGTTATTGTGGTTGCCTCGAATGTGGACGCGGATGTTCCGAGGATTTTCGTCCCTGGCGACCATAGCGAAAACGGTTTCGGGAATCTTCTCCTCCAGGGCGGCACGCCGATCCTGAAGCTTCAGTAGTTGTTGCACTTCATCTTTGGAGAGAACAGCCGAGACATCCTCCAATTTCCCCGTTGGAATCAAGGATGTGAGCAGCGCCATGGTGTCACGATTGGACGCCTTTGTCTGCCCAAATGCGCCAATGAACAGCTCCTGGTAGGCCTGGGCCAGTGATTCTAAAGACGAGAAGCTGGACCGGGACAGCATGGCCCTAACATACTTGTTGGGAGCCGACAACGGACCGGGAGGCTCCTTGGAGTCCGAAAGGACGATCTTATCCACGAGAATATGCCCCTCAGGGCTGCGATCGACAATTTCGAAGTAGCAGAGGCGGCCGATCTCTTTTGTCAACCGCGCCGTCTTCCACTGTAAGTTGTCGTTTCCTTCAGGCAGCAGGTGCTGGCTCTTGTAGCCATCGGCAACCAGTGTAAGCCGTAATTTAGCCTTTTCCCTTGAGCCGTTTTCTTTGCTTCCCGCCATGCGCACATGAAGATACAGCTTGGGCATTTTGAACTTCTCGGAGGTCAGGCTACCCACAAGCTTCTCTGAGCCGCCACGGAAAGAATTGGCCAGGCTTTCTCCTTGATATCCGCGTATACCCTGGTTGGGAGCCACTTCGCGCAGAGGGCCTTGGCCGAAAGCCTGACCAGAGACCCTCCAGCCCTCGTAATTCAGCTTTTCGAAGTCTTCATAGACAATGTCTCCCCGGTCTCTGTGGTGAGGGTGGACCAGACTGGCCTGGGCCACCAGTTGTTCGAGCTTTTGATGGATACCAGAGACCAGCTTGGGCAAGGGGGGTGAGCTCCCTTCGGCGAGTCGATCCACGATGGTGACAAAGGGATAAAAGACATGCTCGGGCTCGCCGCGGGCCTGTTCGAGGTAGGTCACCCAAGCTGTCAAGATACCTGGGCTCAGCCCCTTTTCCTTGGCCAGTTTCTCCTCAGCAGTCGGCCGCTCTGAGTTTGCGGAAGACACCGCCTGGGCTGCTGCCAGCAGGTAATCCTTAAGCTGTTGCGCCAAATCGACTTGCTCTGGCCGAAGCAATCTCCTGATCTGTTCGTTCGTATCTACAATTTTCTGATGAACAGACGCAATTTGCCGTGCCCGGGAGGGGGAATCGATAATCGCCTCGCTGATGCCGGTGCTGTGCATCATGCCGGCAAGTGCGTAGTAGTCGGTGGTGGGGATGGGGTCAAACTTGTGGTCATGGCAGCGGGCACAGGCAACCGTTAAACCCAAAAAAGCCTTGCTCATAACGTCAATCTGATTGTCTACCTCATCGGCGCGAGACTTAATCGAGTCGGTCGCACTGTTAAGCACCTCGCCAAACCAGTAGAAATTGGTCCCGAGGGGCGATTCCCAGTGTACGCCGTCCGGGCGGATGCGTTTTTCAGGTATGAGATCACCGGCAATGTGTTCCTTGACAAACTGATTGTATGGGACATCGCTGTTGAAGGCGCGGATGACGTAATCCCGATATCGCCAGGCATCGAGCTTGTCGTTGTCATATTCATGGCCGTTGGTCTCGGCAAAGCGTACCAGATCCAGCCAGTGCCGTCCCCAGCGCTCGCCGTAATGGGGAGAAGCTAGAAGCCGATCAACCACCTTTTCGTATGCATCAGGGGAATCGTCCGACAAGAAGGCCCCAATCTCCTGTGGAGTCGGCGGCAAACCGGTCAGGTCAAAAGTGACGCGCCGTATCCAAGTGCGCCTGTCCGCCGGCGGGGCAGGAGCAAGACCCTTCTCTTCCAGCCTGGCCAGGATAAAATGATCAATCGAAGACCTCGGCCAGTCTCTCTGTTTTACCGACGGAAGTGGTGGATCCTGAATTCTCTGGAAAAACCAAAACCGCCCGCCTTCCTCAAAGTCAATGCCTTGCTGTTCGGCTTGTACGACCGGTGGAAGCTCGTCAGTCCGGGGATCTGGCGCCCCCATCTTGACCCAAGCAATAAAGTCAGCAATTTGCTCATCGCTCAACTTGCCGGTAGGGGGCATCTTTAGTTCAAGATCCCTATAGGAAATGGCCTTAATGAGAAGGCTCTTCTCCGGTTCTCCCGGTACAATAGCGGGGCCTCGGCTTCCGCCTTTGAGAACACCCTCTCGCGTGTCCAGCCGCAGGTCCGCCTGGGGAGCAGTGATCTGGTCGCTGTGACACAGGTAGCAATTTTCAACCAGCACTGGACGGATTTTCTTTTCGAAGAATTCAGTATCCTCACTTGGCCCCGACCCGAGCAAGATCGGAGGCTGCAAAAAGAACAGAAAAAGGGCAGGAATCAGCGCTGACGCTGAACATTGAAGAGCAAAGTGAGTACTGCGTCTCGTCACAAGAAGTTACCTTTTCAGAGAAGTGTATTGTAGGTGAAAAAAAAGTGTCAAGGGAAGCTGTCGAGCGCCCTTGAAATGGGGTAGCATGAGTCGTCAAGAGGCGAGAGCTCGCTTTGTTGATCCCAGGGCGAAATCTGCGAT
>JALLOL010000124.1 GCA_027717875.1 Acidobacteria bacterium AH-259-L09
AAACTCCTCACCCATCCTTGCTGCAAATTTGCGAATAATCTGAGAAAGTTGAAAAGAGACGGTTGCGAGCTGGTGCCAAAAGGTCCCAAGGGGTGTCAGCCGGAGCAAAGCGAGTAACTCTTCCAAGTCACTTCGGGCGCCTTTTCGGGTTTCTCCTCAAAAGGGAGAAAATCATGCCTTGGCAACCTCACTTCAGCAGGGAGGCCTGTGAGTTTACGGGGCCTCTCTTCTCCCTCTCGCCAAGTTCGCTCTTTTCTCTGATTCAGAAAATCATCCAGAATCAGTCAAAGAATGAACTTAACCGAAATCAACGTCCCCCCTGAATGGTGCTGCCATGTGTTTTCTCCAATTCGACCTAACTGCGAATTGAAGAACATGGCACTCAAGAGCTTCCATCGCCGAAAATGTGCGTCCTCGGCTTCAGTACCCGCTCGCCCGCGGGTTGAAGCTCTACACCGAACAACTCTGTCCTCCCCTTGTGATATGGGGATCCATCATCGTTCGGAACTCCCATTCAGAGCCGCGATTTGCTTTGGTCTTTACCCTTTGGGACCAAAGTCAAGTATATTGGAATAGCCGCCTCGATCCATGCTCAACATGAGTGCACAACGTTTGTGCAAAGCTGCTGGTTTTCTGTATCCCATTTAAGATGGATGGTTTTCAAAAAGGACTTCACAGGTGATTCACAATTTTTCCCACAACCTGTGGGGAAGCCGATCAATCGGGATTTGCAATGGGCCCTTTCAAACAGATGAATAGCCGTTTTTAGCGAATGACGGGGCTTAGAGAGGGGTCAGACCTTGAGTTTTGAGTTTTTGGATCCAAAAACTCAAAACTCAAGGTCTGACCCCTCTCTAAGCCCCAACCCCCCTTCACCTTTTTTTTCTTTCCAGATGAGACAGATCGAATTCTTGGTGGATGGCTTGAATCGCACAATCTAGTCTGTCTTTTTGGATAATGCAGGCGATGCGCACCTCAGATGAGCTTATTAATTCGATGTTGATATTTTCATTTGCGAGAGCCTGAAACGTACGTGCAGCAACGCCCGGAGTGCTTGCAATGCCCGAACCGATGACGGAGACCTTAGCAACATTGGTATCGACCTGAATGTCTTGCGCTCCTACTTGTTGGGCCACTTTTTGCAGAATGTCCTGGGAACGTTTCGCATCCTCCTCAGCGATGATCAGTGAGATGTCATTCGTCTGGTCATGCCGGATTCCCTGGATGATCAACCCAATATTGACACCGGCATCAGCCAGACAGCTCGAGATCTTGGCTGCGACGCCAGGACTGTCCTTTACCCGGGTCAGTGCAACGCGGGCAATCTTGGCATCACCCGTGACACCGGTAATCGCTACTTTTTCCAAGGCATCCTCCTTGAGGATTGTTGTGCCAGGCCGATCATGAAAACTCGACCTTACTTCCAGGGGCATATCGAATTTATTGGCGATCTCCACACACCGCGGGTGGAGGACCTTGGAGCCCGAAGCAGCGTACTCTAACATCTCCTCATGGCTGATGAACGGCAGGAGGCGAGCATTTGGGACGATCCGAGGATCGGCTGTGAAGACGCCATCGACATCGGTGTAAATCTCACAAAGCGGCGACTTCAGTGCCGCGGCCAGGGCAGTTGCCGTTGTGTCGGATCCTCCGCGTCCCAAAGTGGTAATTTCTTGATCAGAAGTCACACCCTGGAAGCCCGCCACAATGACGATGTGCCCCTCTTGCAGTGATCTATGAATCTTATCCGTCGCAATATTTTGAATCCGAGCACGCGAAAAGTTCCCGTCAGTCAGGATCCCACACTGAGCCCCCGTGAGGGAAATGGCGTAGGCGCCGAAATCATGGACAGCCATGGCAAGCAAAGCGATCGACACCTGTTCGCCGGTCGTCATCAGCATATCGAGTTCTCTTGCCCGGGGTCGTTTCGTGACCTGGAGGGCCATGGCCAGCAGCTGATCGGTGGTTTTAGCCATCGCCGACAAGACGACTACCTGGGGTAGTCCGCGCCGGTGTTCTTCCACCAAATCTCGAGCTACTTTTCGGATGCGCTCGACTGATCCGATGGAAGTGCCCCCGTACTTTTTCACCTTGACCGGCAGCTTCATCATGCAGTTGTCTCCACACTAGGGAGAGCTTGCTGTCCCTCGTACCACTCCCGAAAGATCCGCAAGTTTGGCCGCAAGACTACATCGACCTCGAACTTGGAATCGAAAACGTCCAGTGCCTTATATCCATTTCCTGTAATCGCTACCACGATCGTGTCCAGGGGATTGATCCGCTTCTGGCGCAGGAGTTTGATCGTTACTGCAAGTGTAGTTCCTCCGGCAGGTTCAGTAAAGATTCCTTCCTTTTCAGCCAACAGTTCGATGGCCTCAAGAATTTCCGGGTCGCTGGCGGTTTCTCCCCATCCATTCGACTGGCGGACTTCTCGAAGCACATAGGCACCGTCTGCCGGATTGCCTATGGCAATTGACTTGGCCAAGGTTCGAGGCTTTTCTGGATTGATATAATCCAGACCCTGGTGAAGTGCACGAATGACAGGGGCACAGCCCTGTGCCTGGGCACAGTAGATTCGGCATTGGCCCTGCACCCATCCTAGTTTCGTGAACTCTTGAAAGGCCTTGGCAACCTTGGGCAAGAGCGTCCCGCCGGCAGTGGGCAGGATCAAGTGATCCGGCAGTTTCCAGCCCAGTTGCTCGGCGATTTCGTAGCCCATGGTTTTGGCGCCCTCTGTGTAGTAAGGGCGCAGGTTGACGTTCACAAATCCCCACCCGTAGTGATCACCGATCTCGGCACATAAACGGTTAGCGTCGTCGTAATTGCCTTCTAACGCCACCACCGTTGGTTTGCAGATGAGTGAGCCGGTGACTTTGGCCTCTTCGATGTCCTGTGGGATGAAAAGCAGACAGGGGACTCCAGCTCCCGCACAGTGGGAAGCCACTGCGTTGGCCAGATTTCCCGTCGATGCGCAAGCGAAAACGGAGTAACCCAGTTCGGCGCCCCTGCTCAAAGCCACAGAAACTACCCTGTCCTTGTAGGAGAAGGTTGGATGATTAACCGAATCGTCTTTGAGGTAAAGCTCCCGGACTCCCAGATAGTCGGCCAGTCGCCTGGTCCTCACCAGAGGGGTATAGCCGGAATGCAAGCCGGCAATGGGATTTTTCGTTATGGGAAGCAGCTCCCGGTACCGCCAAAGATTTTGTTCCCGCTGTACGATGATCTTGGGATTGAGGTGGGATTGGATTTTGCTGTAATGGTAGGTAACTTCAAGAGGACCGAAACAGTTTAGGCAGATGAAACTCCGATCAGCAGGATACTCCCTTCCACACTCTTTGCACTTCAGTCCCTTCAGGTAATTCATAGAGTGTTTCTCTCCTTTCTCGAAACGGCTGTTAGATTCGATCCGGCCGGTTTCGAGAGGTCACGATATGGGACCTGGAGGAATCGACTATGACTCCTGAAAGGCCCGAGCCAATAAAAAAGCCCCTTCCGGAGAGAAAGGGCCTCGATACCTCTCGACGCCAAACTTATCTCCCAGATCGTCCTGCGGGAATTAGCACCAT
Source organism: Acidobacteria bacterium AH-259-L09 (assembly GCA_027717875.1). Next base: position 3,567 of record JALLOL010000124.1, read on the forward strand.
GTCCTCCAGGACTGGTTGCTGTGGTATCGCCGGGCCCGTTCCCTCCGCCACTCTAGATAAGTTCAAAGATGCAATGATACGGCTAGTTCCGCTATCCTGTCAAGCATGGGCAAAGGAAGCTTGGGCCCTTTCGCAGGCAAGGTCTTGAAGATGATTCGACGACATCCGCTTTTGATCGAGGATCATCCAGTAGTCGTGGCCCTTTCAGGAGGTCCAGATTCAGTTGCGCTGCTGTTGGCCTTAAATGAGCTGGCAGGAAATTTTCCGCTTGAGCTCTCGGCGGCCCATGTCAACCACCAGCTCAGGGGAGAAGAAGCTGAGGCGGATGAGCAATTTGTACGCTGCCTTTGTCAAGAACTCAACATTCCACTTGAAGTAAAGCGGATCGATACCCGGCGAGCCGCACAAATAAGTGGAGAAAACTTGGAAGACTGCGCCAGGACAATCCGTTATGACTTTCTCTTTCAGTTGGCGAGGCAAAAGAAGAGCAGGGTAGCGACTGGGCACACGCTGAATGATCAGGCTGAGACTTTTTTGATGAAGCTGATTCGGGGAGCCGGTCCAGCGGGCCTGTCTGGGATTTATCCACTGCGAGTAAACCAGATTGGAACTCGTGGTGAGCAGGTTTCAGTCACCGTTGTTCGCCCTCTTCTCGAGATTACGCGCGATGAGATTCTCGATTACCTGGCTGAGAGAAGCCAGACTTATCGGGTGGATGCCACTAACCAGGATCTGAGCTTCGATCGGAATTGGGTACGCCATCAGCTCATTCCCATGTTGCAGCACAAGCTCAACCCTGCTTTGCTCGAGACTCTTCACAGAGCGGCTGGGCTCTTTCGCGAAATCGAGCAGTTTCTGGGTCAGTGCGGAAGAGAGGCATTCGAGCGGTCCAAATCAAAAAAAAGTCCGGAGACAGTTCTTCAAATTAAAAAACTGGAAGAACTTCCTGCCATCGTCCAGAAGGAAGTCGTTCGACAGGCCGTCATGGAGTCCAAGGGGGATCTTCGCGATATTACACTCAAGCATATAGGGGAAGTTTTGCGGTTAACTCAGGCGCCCAGTGGAAAGGAAGTCCACTTGCCTGGAGGTCTCAAAGTACAACGGGAGTTTGAGGATTTGCGCTTTACCTTGGAATCACTGCCCGGTGCTTTCTCGTATCAATTGAGCATTCCCGGAGAAGTTCACCTGAGAGAAGTGGGCAAATATGTCGTGGCGCGACGAGCGAAACTAGGAGAAACAGAAGCAAAAGCTACGGTGATCCAGTGGAGCGGAAACATCTTGACAGTTCGTAACCGCCGCCCCGGTGACCGGTACCGCACCTCCCCGAAATCTCGGGAAAAGAAACTGAAGGAGCTGTTTCAGAAAAAACGTATTCCCAAAAGTCAGCGGGATAAACTCATTATTGTAGAAGCTGACACTGAGATCATCTGGGTGGAAGGCTTTCCACCTCATCCGAAATACCGGGCCACCGCAGACACCACCAGAGCTGTGGAAATTAAAGTGCAGAATGAAACTTCAGATCCGAAAAAGCTTCTAAAATATTAGGTAAAATGGAAACGAAAGATAGGCGAAAGCGTGAAACATAAGAGAGAACGGAAGCACGATGTGCTCAAGGCGAATTCAGACAAGAAGACTCCGACGGTTGTGAATCTGGCTATTCTCGGTAGATTAGCCTATAATCAAAGAGTAAGCCCATTTGCGGCCTCCCAATTCACTTTGGAGGTTTGAACAGTTGAATACAACTGCAAAAAACATCTTTCTCTGGATTGTCATTATCGTCGCCGTGGTTGTCCTGTGGAATTTTCTCAACACGGTTAGGAGTGGCAATGTAGACGAAGTGAATTACTCTGAATTTACCTCCATGGTGTCAAATGACAAGATTAGAAGCTACCCGACCTCTCCGGTCACCTTGACCGGAAATGAGGTAGAGGGCAAGTACCTCGACTCTGCAACTCAGACGGAACGAAAATTTCGGGTCATCATCCCCAAGGGATCTGAGGAAACCATTGCCAATACCCTGAATGAAAAGAACGTCATAGTGAAAGTCAATAATGACGAGCAAGGTTCCTTAATCTACATGCTTCTGACCTCCTGGTTCCCGATTATCCTGTTTGTGGGTTTCTGGATTTTTCTGATGCGTCAGATGCAGACTGGCGGAAACAAGGCACTTTCCTTTGGAAAGAGCCGTGCCAAACTATCCACTAACCAGCAAAAGAAGGTGACCTTTAAAGATGTGGCGGGTGTGGAGGAAGCCAAGGAGGAGCTTCAAGAAATTGTTGAATTCTTAAAAGAACCTCAAAAATTCCAAAAGCTCGGCGGCCGGATCCCGAAAGGGGTACTGGTGATGGGCCCCCCAGGAACGGGGAAGACTCTTCTGGCTCGCGCCATCGCTGGAGAGGCCAGCGTTCCCTTCTTCAGCATCAGTGGCTCTGACTTTGTGGAGATGTTCGTCGGTGTAGGTGCAAGTCGCGTCAGGGATCTTTTTGAGCAAGGGAAGAAGAATGCTCCTTGCATCGTCTTTATCGATGAAATCGACGCAGTTGGACGTCACCGTGGCGCTGGCCTGGGTGGAGGTCATGACGAGAGGGAACAGACTCTGAACCAGTTGCTGGTTGAGATGGACGGCTTCGAATCCAACGAAGGTGTAATTCTAATTGCCGCAACTAACCGTCCCGATGTCCTTGATCCTGCTCTTTTGCGCCCCGGCCGCTTCGATCGTGAGGTGGTCGTGACATTGCCCGATATCAAGGGACGGGAGGGCATTCTCAAAGTCCACACTCGGCGTATTCCGTTGGCCCAAAACGTTGACATCTCCATTGTGGCGCGAGGAACCCCTGGTTTCTCCGGAGCCCAATTGGCCAACCTTGTTAATGAAGCTGCCTTGAATGCGGCTAGATTCAACCGCAAGGCGGTCAGCATGGACGATTTTGAAGAAGCGAAAGACAAGGTATTGATGGGCAAAGAGCGAAAATCAATGATCATGAGCGACAAAGAGAAACGCAATACTGCCTATCATGAGGCAGGTCATGCTCTTGCTGCCTATCTGCTTCCGGAGGCGGATCCCTTGCACAAGGTCACCATCATTCCTCGGGGACGGGCCTTGGGTGTTACCATGCAGCTGCCTGAGGAAGATACGTACAACTACACCAAAGAATACATGGAAGCCTCCATCACCATTCTCATGGGAGGTCGAGCTGCGGAAAAAATCTTTCTGGAAAGCTACACAACAGGTGCCTCCAATGATCTGGAACGTGCAACGGAGCGAGCCCGAAAGATGGTTTGTGAATGGGGTATGAGCGAAGAAATGGGACCCTTGACATTCGGTAAGAGGCAGGAACAGATCTTCCTCGGCAGGGAAATCGCTCAACATCTGGATTACAGTGAAGAAACCGCAATCAAGATTGACCAGGAAGTCAAGAAGATTGTGTTCCAGGGTTACAACAAAGCCAAAGGGATTTTGGAAGAAAACCGGGAGGCCTTGGTCCGTCTGGCGGAGGCACTTTTAGAATACGAAACTTTGGATTCGGAAGAGATCGAAGCTGTTGTCAAAGGCGAAAAAATCCAGAAAGAAGTCAAGCTGGAGCCCCCTGGCGAACCGGAGCCTGAACCCGAAGAGCAAGAGGAGAAGGAATCGTTGCCGCCTCTGGTCAAACCTAAGGAACGCCCAGCCCCCGCTTAACTGCGAGACTAGT
>JALLOL010000125.1 GCA_027717875.1 Acidobacteria bacterium AH-259-L09
CGAGGAAGTTCGCTAGAGCTGGACGCTCTTTAAAGGCGACGTGGAGAAGTGAATCAGAAAAATTCAGCCGAAAGCATGGAACGACATCGTCAGCTTTTAAACGATCATTATCTAATTGTTCGATGATTGGCTCTCCGAGCGTTCCAACACACGTTCCTCGCAACCTGATGAACTGAGACCACTCCTGTAACTGTGGTAGAGCCGACCTCCAAAGTTTAAATTGTGAACCGATTGCCCTGAACTCGACCTGAGCTATTTCAGCACCGAAAATAGCGGAGGGATCTGCGGATACTAGTTTGAATAGGTGGTCTCGCTTCTCAATAAAATGCTTAGTTAGACGACTAAGTTTTTCGATCTCTTGTTCAATCTGCTGTTGTACCACCCCTTTTCCGACTATTCCGACGGCGCGATCAGTCAAGATACCCGACTTCAAATATTCCCTAAAGGGCGAAATCCACTCGATAAAAGAATGCAGGGTTTTCAAGTCGCTTTTCTCACCTTTCCACAGGTGACCAAAGAGAGAGAGACCTCTATCTTCCGATTCTTTAATGGAATGCCGTAGGCCTAAGAACCTTAAGAGATTTTCTAAATCGGAAACAATTCTTTTAGATCTTCGTGGAGGCTCCTTCTTATACAATCCAGGGATTTCTCGTTTAAGAGATCGATACCTACTGTTGAAAAATCTCAATAGTCGAGTTGAGAGGACTTTATACTCATTGAGCAAAGACGTGATGTCCCTGTCCAGGGCTGACCTCACAAACCTGGCTCTCACTGTGGGAAGCTGTTGCTGGAGTCTCTCAATTTTTTCTACAAGCACTTCGACTTCACTATGTTTGTCCCATTCTTCATTCAAGAGAGCTGTCCGATTTACCGGTTTGGAGAGCGCAACTAGTCCCGCTGCTGAGACTGCGTTTGGAATTTCGCTTGGCCTTTCAGGACGCCGTACTCCAGTGTTTTTGACAACCTGATCTAGTACAGTTTCAACGGAATGGGTTGCCTCAATACACTCGTCAATGGAATCCCCGATCTCACCTTGATCAGAAGGCAAAATCATTTCGGGAGAGCAGCCTCGCCACGGATGCTGGGAAAGTGGCTCGACAATGGGCAATAAATCAGCCAGATTCCGCAAGGATGTCTGGACATCCGCCAACTGAGTTTGGTCGCATTCGTCCACGGCTGGGAATCGAAGCCGAGGAGCACCTCGCCCCGAATCTTTGAAATGGCACCGAGCCTCTTCGTGCATCCCATACAAGAAAAAAGGGGAGAAATTAACTTTTCCAAGAGGTTCACGCAAAGCTTTGACATAGTCATTCAGTTCAGTCCGCAGCCCATCTAGTAGCTTGTACTCTTCCTTTGATTTGACTGGAGTAGACTCCACGTCTGATACAGATCGCTCTAGCTCCTTTAGCACCTCTTTCTTCTTAGCCTTACGGCTGTGGAGCTCAAGACAAAAATCCCTTAGTCCAACTTGGTCGAGGCGGTCTTTTACTACCTCCAACGCGGCCATCTTTTCGCTGACAAAAAGTACGCTTTTCCCCTTTGACAGAAGCTCGGCAATAATGTTCCTAATCGTCTGAGACTTACCAGTACCCGGAGGTCCTTCGACCACTAAGTTCCGGCCACACTTCACGTCTTCTATTACCGCGATTTGGGAAGGATCAGCATCGGACACATGAATGACATCTTGGCTCCTCAGCTTCTCATCAACCTCGTTTTCGCTAAAACCATCGTCGATTGCCTGCTTTTCTGAAGGGTCAAGAATCGCTTTTAAGAGAGGATGTTCAGCGGGTGCGTTTTCCTTTGGCCAGGAGTTAGGATCAAGATCCTTATACATAATGAATTTAGTGAAACTGAAAAAGCCAAGGAAAATCTCCTCCAGGACTCTCCAACCGTTCATCCCTGAAATGCAATCCTCAACTGCTCGGAAGTAGCTGTGGACTGCATCTTTTTCTTCCGGCATTTCAAAGTCAGGGAACTTAATGCCTTGCTCAAATAGTTTTGCCTGAAGCGAGATGTTCGTGAAAACGTCCTCAGTTGTCCATTCCAGTTTGAAGGACTGCCGAACCTTTGCTCGATCCAGTTCCACAGGAATAAGAATCAAAGGTGCCTTTCTCTCCTGCGCCGAATCTGGGCTTTCAGTCCACTGGAGGAAGCCGAGCGCCAAATAGAGGACGGTATAACCCTGTTCCTCCAAAACAGACTGGGCTTTTTGGCTGATGAAGAACAGTTGTTTTTGCAAGACTTGAGATTCTAGTGAAGTTTGGAGAAAACGATCAGTATGGCGTTTTGCTATTTCTTCGGAAGGGGAGTCCACTTCCCAAAGCAATTTGACCTCTTCAAGAGTGAGACCTTCCAACTCTAGATTGTTCTCAATCTCTTGACCTTCTTTAGTTTCCGGTTTTGGTAGAAACCCCATTACTCGTTCATTCAAGACGAGGATGTCATAGAGCTCAGCAGGGATTTCATCCACGACTCGAACTGTGCTGCGCTTCGTAGGGCGGAAGTTCAAGAGCCTATTTCGCATCGTTAGATCCAATAGACTCTGTCGGGCTGATCCTAATTGCCGCTCAAGATATTCCGTCACTTTAGCCACACCTGTCTGGTCGTCATACCTCTTATCCGAGACCAATTGCTACTCATTGGGCTACAGGAGAAAGATTGTGCCTCGTTTGAGATTCCACTTATATTAACGGTTTTTGCATTGTACGCAATGCAAGAATGGGCTACTTCCGAACAGGAGGGAGGGGGAGACCCAGAAAATACGCGGCTTTCCAACGTCGTTTTTTCACAGGTTTGTCGGACAGCTGAGTGAGGCTACTTGCTCTCCATGATGTAGAGGTTGGCGAAAGCATTTTCCCATAGTGGGATTCTCTCCTCACGAATCATCCGTTTTGCAGCAGCTTCAATCTTAGCCAGATGATTAGGCCAAGTAGGTGGGACTGGCTCGGGAATGATGTATGCCATCCAAACCACTACACCAGTGTGGTTTCCTCTCTTCTCTGACAATTCATTGAGGTCTTTTACAACCCCTGCAACAAAATTTGTGATCGGTTTACCACCCCCACGTTGATAATTGGTGGGGAAGGTTTTCAGCTCAATGAGCACCTTCTCAGAGGCCGATTGAACTGTGAGATCCACATTGTCCGCTTCAGACAGGAGCTTAGTATCAGATAAGCTAACCGAATCGAAAAGAGCTGTTAACAATTCAACCTTCAGCCAGCCCTCGCAGCTCACACCGAATGCTGCACAAGCTGAAATCCTTGCGTTTCCCGAGGCCGCTACTTCGATTACTGTGTCAGTAATGGTCTCAACCAGTGACACTGGACATTTCCCCTAATGAGAAAGAGTATACGGTACAAGAATTAGCTAAAGCTATCGGCGCTTCAGGGCATTGGCATCTTTTCTGGAGAAGAAGGGTTTTGAAGATGTTGAAGTGTGTGCTGTTGTCCCCCTTCAGAAGTTTGTTCGGGAACCCAAGCTGATAGCGGATGAGGAGGGGAACCAATGAGTGTGCATTAGCTCTAGTTGAAGACAAAAGTGACACAAACACTGACACACTACTGGCAGCCCCTTTCTCTCTGGAGAGCTGGGCCTGAGAAGCCGAACTGGGAAATAGGGTATTCATACCCCCAGGATTTGGTTCCAGCAATCAGATGCTTTTACTAGCAGAGGGAGTCCAACTCTATACAAAAACTAGACCTGTTTTCACTGCCCAAAACTCTTCCTTAAGTAGTTAGAATATAGACAACGGCTGATGTTAGCTCAACTAGCTGAGCCAGCTTGACTTAAGCCATCTTTTTAGATCCAAAAGTTCTTCGAATCTCTTTTTTGAAAAAGGACCTAATCAGGAAGGTCCTGAGTGATCCCACACTGATCCCTGTCTCTCGCTTCCATTCTCTAAAATGGGACGGGAATAGACGCAGAGAGGTCGCCGCTGATAGTAATAATTTTCATGGGCTTTTACTTCTGGCAAGCTAGTGAGTGCTGAAGGACTAGAGCAAATCCACGAGCTTCTTAATCCTCGATCTGATCAGCCTCTTCCCCAATTTAGTCTCCAGATCAATAAGAAGATCCAAGGGAGAAACCTTTAGACTCTCAGCCAGCACGATAAGCGTCTCCATAGAGGGCTGCTTCTCTCCTCTTTCCAATCTTCCGATGTATGTACTGGAGAGATTCGACATTTCTGCCAGTCTTTCCTGGCTGAGCTTTCTTTCATTACGTGCTTCTCGGATTCTTTGACCGATCTTCCTGAGGATCTGTTGGTCTAAGGGCATCACCGGATCATAAACAGCACTCCTAGTCCTTAACCACGCTCTATTAATGCACTATTTATTGAATTTTATGTACTAAAGGTGTATATCTACTTTGGTGTCGAGAGAAGGTTCTGAAGAACAGCAAACAGTGGAGGTAGAAACGCAATCCAGTAATGGGCCAAAAGGCTCGGTTTAGAAGTGAGCCACCTGTGGGCCACCCAGCAGATTAAATTATCCGTAAACCAGTGTTGACACTGGCTGGGAAGAATCAGATGCTCCTAGCTCGTAAACGCATTGCAGATACAGACTATAACTCATTGATTATGTTATACCAGTTACATGCCTGGGGTGGGTGCCTGTAAAACTGGCACGCTGCATGCGTCGGTTAAGTTTCTGAACGAGTTAGCCTGGGATCAATACTCTGGAGTTTCTCACCCTTGAGGAGATTAAAAATAAAGATCAGGAAAGCTCTCACCATTCTGAGTATCTTTCTTCAAAGTAAAGCCGCCTGTCGAACTTGGTCGAAGGTTTCATTACCAATCATCCTTTTCCTTCTTTTTGGCAAGCTTGTTGCCCAAGATTCAACCACTGGTGTGTTCATTCTGACTGCGGAATCTGAGTTTAAGTTAGTAGCCACAACTACAACAGCCGGAGATATTTTTGAAAGTGTAAGCCTGGTCCATCTGAACACCTCTAACGACATGATGGTTCTTAGAGGAACAGTTGACGGCAAAGTTGCGCTTTACCTCTACCGTGAAGGACAACTCAATCTCATCGTCAGGGACGGAGACCCTGTTCCTGGTGATCCGACAAAGACTTTGACACAAATTGGATCCGGCGATCTAAACAGTGCTGGAGAGTGCCTTTTCAAAGCACTGGTAGGAGATTTTCGGGGTATTCTTAAATACTCCCAAGGGAACCTCTCAACAATAGCGATAGAGGGGCAGCCTAGTCCAGATGGCAGTCTCTTTCAGTTTGTTAATCCAGAAGGCATCACTTCAACAGGAGATGTTATCTTTGGAGGTCAGACTCTAGCGGGTCTTCTGGCCACATATCAGTACCGCGCCGCCACTGGGACAATCTCAACCCTTTTCAGCTCGGCTACGAAGATCCCTGATGATAATGCCGGAAGGTCGATCGGCAAGTATGAAGTGAGGATGATGAATGATCGCGGAGATCTGCTGATTAGGCAGACCCAGAACACAAGAATTGAACTCCTATTTTTTGACGGACAGCTTTACGCCCTGGCCCCTGATGTCTTGTCATTTACCAAGTCTGGGGATGTATTCTTACACACAGCCACAAGTGTTGCGCTGAGGCGAACAAAACCATCTCCTGGATGTGGATCCAATAATAATCTAGCCTACTTTCATTTCGATGGAGGACCCTTGAAGGAACTGATGGGATTTTCTCGTGACTGTTTCGACGGGGGGGCCTCTATTGGTGCTGACTCGCTTTTAGTAATCGAAAAGCAGCAGAAACAGGAAGGCAATTTTATAACACTCCGTTCCGAAGCACTTTGGTTTTTAGCAAAGGATCGCAGGAAGAAGCTTTTGGACCGCAATGCCGTGCTTCCAGGTGGATCAAAGATTGATGAGATGACAACTTTCAATGATGGTCGATCGGACAAGCATCTCCTGCTAGTGAAAAGTCCCTCGATAAAGGAAGGTATCCAGTATGACGGATTGTTTGTGATCGGAGATGGAGTCTTGAACCATGTCGTTTCTGTCGGTCAACCTGTTCCAGGCGGGGGAGGAATCGCAGAAATTTTTGTAGGTGGTGTTGGCACCTCGATGAACAGTTTGGGAGATTTTATTTTTACCGCAAAGGTGTTTGCTGGACCTGCATCATTTGAAACTTTTCGTTTCAGTAACAATGAGTTGAGTGCAATCCTTTATGATGGACTGACAACCAACTTAGGCACGCTGGAGTCCATCCTGTACGGTGTCGGTCCGCAAATCACAGACTCCGGCTCGATTGTTTTCACCGCAACCTTCTTCCCCAGTGAGCTGACTGTTACGCCGCAGAGGGGCACGACTTACCCACAACTTGCCTTAGGTGGGGGATTTGAAGGTATCCTGATTGTCAGTAACAAATCGAATTCTAGCTGGGAGGGAACCATTCTACTCCGACAGGGTAATGATCAGAATTGGTCCTCACCCTGGGCAGTCAACGGCAGTGCTCAGACAGCTTCCACTTCATTTGATATCACCCTCGGTCCTGATGCCACTAAAAAGTTTGTGCTGACTGGGGATGCTCAGGCACAAACTGGGTACCTTCTAGTAGCAGGTAGAAATGGGTTTACAACCTCAAGTATAACCCCTTCCTTTTTTTATAACTTCTTCAGTAATGGCCGGCTCGTGGATTCAACGGGAGTGCCTGCAAGTTCTGAAAGCACAAGATTCGTCTTTCCTGTAGAGAAAACTGAAACAGTAAATACAGGGTTTGCATGGGCACCTTCTTCAGTTACCTCTCCATTCCAAATTACACTGACTCTTTTCGATACGGATGGTAGTCAGGTACAGAAAAAGACACTCACCTATGAAGGCCACCTTGCTCGTTTTTTCACAGAAATCTTTGACAGTGTTCTGGATGGTTTTATTGGCAAAGTTCTAGTTGAGTCTGGGAATGACATCCATTTGACGGTTCTCAGGCTGGAGTTCACGGCGGGTGGATTTCAGTTAACAAGTGTGCCTCCGGGATAATCTAGTTCCTTGAGAAGATCAAAACGTGAGGTTGGCCTGGATTTTTCCGTATTATCAGTTCGTTTTTGGCCTGCCCAACCTAGCCCCAGAAGCCCACTCAATCCATATACCTTCTAGGCTCCCAAGCTCTTTGCACCAAAATCTTCCACCCCTGGATTGAAGCCACCCTGGGAGACACCGTAGACAAAGTTAGGGTCAATAACTTAGTTTTTCAGGATTTAAGTTTTCACCTGTTGTATATTTATATTGATCTTTCCGATCACACAAGACGGAGGGAATGGAGCCTTAGAGCCC
>JALLOL010000126.1 GCA_027717875.1 Acidobacteria bacterium AH-259-L09
GCACAACCACGGTTTCAAGGTAGCTGAGATCAAGCAGGCAGAGTAACTTTCGTTCAGGCTTTTTTGGCCTGCCAGGAAGGTTAGAGCAGCCGACCTGGAGTGTGAAGTTCGCTTCGAAAATCAACCGAACGCAAGGTGCTAGCCAGGATCGCGGGCCTGCGCGGTGGATGGTGCCTCAACCCAGCGAAAACGTTGCTGGCGAAGTTCGAAATGAGGCTGCATTAAAATCAATTTTGGGGGAAACTCTCGAAGGAGCTGATAGTTATGTATCGGTTTACTGTAGTCCGGAGGAGGAATTCGCGGTAAAGGTTCAAAAAGATCAATGCTGTGAGCCTATCTGTGGGCCTACGACATACCAGCCTGCTACAAAGTCGAAAAGGGAACATGAGAGGCGTGATAATTGCTGTGAGCCTATTTGTGGCGCGTAAACCTGCGTGTTTGCCGCTGTTGGTCTTAGGGTAGCGAGGCTCTCCCCGCTTATCCCGCTCCAGAAGGGTCAGATAGGTCAGGAGGAAGAAGATGGAAAAGGAGATGAGCAAGCTTAATCAGAACATTGTCAAAGCCCCGAGCTACGTGCTCCACTGGTGCGGAATCTTATAGTGGCTGGCTCGCCGATAGCCAAAGGCATAGACTCCTCAGTGTTTGTTATAGTTCACGTAGAGAAAGCTCCGAGGTCAGGCCAGGAGAATAGGCCGTGAAGACACTGAGGTGGTTGGCGATTGCAGTTCCTACCCTTTTCATATTCATTCAATTCCTCGGGCCTGAAAAGACGAATCCTCCCATAAACCCACCGCGAACCATCGCGGCACACGTGCAAATCCCTCCAGAAATCAATGCGATCTTCGAGCGCGCCTGTCAGAACTGCCATTCTCACAAGACTCAGTGGCCCTGGTACAGTAACCTGGCTCCCATTTCTTGGTTTGTGATCGATCATGTCAATTTTGGTCGCAGTCACATAAATTTGTCAGATTGGGCTCAATACGACCAGGAAAAGCAAATCAGCCTGTTTGAGGAGATATGTGAAATAGTGGAAAAGGGTGAGATGCCGCTTGAACCCTATTTGTGGATGCACGATAAAGCTCACCTGACTCAGCAGGACATCAGAGCGATTTGTGAGTGGACAATGGCGGAGCAGAAGCGCTTGATGAGTGAGCAGCAAAAATGAGTCGCTCCCCTGAAAAGCGTTTGACCTGCTTGTTTTTCAGCCCTGCAATAGTTGATTAAACCCCGGGGCATGAACCCGATCCCACACAAAGCAAATTTACAGCAAATTACCGACTTGATCCTGCCACTCCTGATTAAAATGCGTTGAAGATCGAAAAAACAATTTGATCCAAGCTATTAAGGTTGACAAAACAGAACCATCTGGTCCGACGCTTTACTTCTAAAAGAGCACCTTTCGCGGCGAAAGATTAGATGATCAAAAGGGACGAGCCTATATAAATTCGCTCCACTCTTTATGTTGTTAAAAATTTTCTTGACCCTCCAGTTACCGGAGGCTTCAGACTCTAATTCGCAAGGGTAGTAAAAAAATGCATGAGGACCTACTGATAGGCAGGTTACAGCCCAAAAGGAGCGTTTGAGAATAAGAGTTTGTGGGTGTGAAAAAATGGTCAAATTGAAATGTGGATGTGAGGTTACTAAAGAAGGGAAGTTCCTTGTTGGACAATATTGTTTAGAAACAGATTGTCTTGAGTGCAGGATGTTAACCAAAATTCATCCCTTTGGTACTAAGGGAGCGCCTGACTTTTTAATTCAGTACTATTCAAATTTGATAGTTTCAAAAAGTTTCAAAGTTAAAAGAGAGAGATGACAGCTATAATCGTTAGCTTCCTAATGCTTCCTAATCAGGCCATTTCAGAAAACGGTTAAATAATTTTTACCTCTTAATTTAAGAACATGGAACGGGATAAGCTTCTTGACAAATACAGGAAGGTAAGGCAGACGAGCATAGAGATGACTACACCACTCCAGCCAGAGGATTATCGCATCCAAACAATGGATGATGTGAGTCCGCCATGGTGGAATCTTGGGCATACAAGTTGGTTTTTCGCACGAAATGTGTTGGAGGCTGCTGGCGAATATAAGATACAAGATAGAGAATTTGATTATGTTCTCAATTCTTATTATGAATCTTTAGGTGATAGAGTTCCGCGAAGCGACCGTGGGAAACTCACTAGGCCAACAACCGAGGAGATTTTAAGATATAGAAAATCTATTGATAGTAGTGATAGTAGGATGGCAAATGTTATTCTTAATGCTTCCGAGGAAACATTTAGAAAATTAGAATCAATCATAATTATCGGTCTTCACCACGAGCAACAGCATCAAGAGCTTTTTGTTACGGAAATTAAACATATTCTCGCGAGACTTTCTCCAAATTTGCGCAGGCCGTATCATGAAAGACAGTTGGATACGCGCACGATAGAGGTTCCAAAGGCGCAGTTTGTACCCTTTGAGGCTGGTCTGTATGATTTTGGTAATATAGAAGAAGAATGGTGCTGGGACTGTGAACTGCCTGTCCACAAGTATTATCTCTGTGATTTCAAGCTTATGAATCGCCTTGTAACAAATCGTGAATATATGGAATTTATAGATGATGGAGGATACAAGAATCCGCTTCTCTGGTTTGCAAATGGTTGGGAAAAGATTAAAGAAAAGGGATGGGAAGCTCCCCTTTACTGGGAAAAGAAGGACGGACAGTGGATGGTGTGGACACTCTCTGGAATGCAAAAGGTTGATTTAGACGAACCTGTCTGCCATGTGAGCTTTTATGAGGCAGCTGCTTTTGCTGAATGGACATCACAAACATATGAAAGGTGGAAAGGGGCAAGATTGCCAACTGAACGCGAATGGGAGCATGCAGCGAGAAAATCCGCTCTTCGCAAAGATGGCAATTTTTTCGAGGCTGGAAGATTTCATCCAGCTCCTGCATCAGATAGGGAAAGCTCATTGGTGCAGATGTTTGGAGATGTGTGGGAATGGACCTCAAATCATTTTGAACCTTATCCTGGCTATAAACCGTTTCAAGGGGCACTGGTAGAGTATAACAGTAAATTCATGAATAATCAGCGGGTCTTAAGAGGCGGGTCCTGTGCCACTCCAAAAGATGAAATCCGTATCAGTAACAGAAATTTTTGGTCTCCATTAACTCGTTTCCAGTTCACTGGCATCCGCCTCGCATGGGATCTTTAGGGGTGGAAACAGTTGAACTTCCTCCAATCAACATTCAGCGCGCATGCCGGTGATTAATCGCCAGCATCCTGCCCTCGCTGATCCATGCTTCCGGTGCTTGTTGAAGCAATCGCGTGTATTTCGGCATGCACTTAACGGAAAAGGAACCGGGGTACAAGAATGAGGGCTTTCTCCTTGGGAACTCTTGCTTTTCGTGTAATCGCCTACTGAGCCAGCGAAACCTCTTGCAAAAACTAGCACCTTCTCCACCATGAAACGCGGTTTCTGCAGTCATTACCAAAAAAACAGGCGCATGACCCGCCGCTCAATCGTCGGGACTACACTCAACTGCTGCTGTTGCGGCTAAGGAAGTCGAAGGACACCGATCAATGACAACGAGCAAGGTTGCTGTCACTCTTCTGCCCTGTATCGTCTTGCTCCTCTTCTTTGTCGGACCGCTTGTTCATGCGGCGCAGCATGCCAAACGTGAGTTCTACGTGATCGAGGCCCATCGCGTGCAGAAGGGCCCCCATATCGACGGATTTTTGGATGACGAGGTGTGGCAGTCCGCAGCCCTCATCGATCAGTTTACGCAGCAAGAGCCGAAGGAAAGCGCTCCGGCGACTGAACGGACAGAGGTGCGGATTCTCTACGATGCCCGGTGTCTATTCATCGGCGTCTACGCCTTTGATTCCAATTCCGCTGGCGTTATCGCAACGGAGATGAGGCGCGATTCCGACCGCCTGTTCGATGAAGACAACTTTCAGGTCATCATCGATACCTTCAACGATTCCCGCTCCGGTTACATGTTTGTTACGAACCCGTTGGGAGCTAAGCTGGAGCAGCAGATTTTTGAGGAAGCGGAAGGGAGCCGGAGTGGAAACAATTCCAATGTGAACCGAAATTGGGACGGAGTGTGGGCCGTGGCTTCCCGGCGTACAAAGGATGGTTGGACAGCCGAGATCGCCATTCCCATGATGACACTCCGCTTCCGGCAGAGCGATTTGCAAACGTGGGGCATCAACTTCATGCGGAGCATCCGAAGGAAGAATGAGCAGGTATTCTGGGCCCCGATTCCTAAACCGTACACCCTAACCCGTGTCAGCCTCGCGGGAACGCTGACCGGGCTGAGCTCGTTGACCCATGGCATGGATCTTCGCATCAAACCGTTCATAATTGCGGGAGTGCGGAGTGACCGCGCAGGAGCTGAGACGAAAACGTCCATCCTGAAGGATTTAGGGCTGGACATGAAATACGGCATTAGCTCGGGCATGAACCTCGACCTGACCTTCAATACGGATTTTGCGCAGGTGGAGGTGGATGAACAACAGGTGAATCTGACGCGTTTTAGCCTTTTGTTTCCCGAGAAGAGGGATTTCTTTCTCGAGAACGCCGGACAATTTAAGGTCGGAACCCAACGCCAGGAAGCGGACCTCTTCTTCAGCCGCCGAATGGGACTGTCGGAAAGTGGCCAGGTGATTCCAATCATCGGTGGAGCACGGCTGACGGGGAAGGTGGGCCGAAACAACATCGCCCTGATGAACATCCAGACCGCAGAAGCATTCGGCCAACTCGGTGAGAACTTTCTGGTGACCCGTTACAGTCGCGACCTTCTATCCCGCTCAAAAGTAGGAGGCATTTTCATCAATAAGGAGTCCACCAATGGGTCTCGTTTCAATCGAACAATGGCGGCCGATGCAACCTTAGCGCTTCGGAGCAATCTTTTGATCAATTCGTTTGTCGCCAAAACGTCCACGCCCGGAATCACAAAAGGGGACATGGCGTTTTATGGGCGCATCGGGTGGCGGGATGCCGCCTGGAATCTCTACGCCGAGTACCTTGATATCCAGGATAACTTCAATGCGGAAGTGGGCTTCGTTCCACGCCGGGGAATTCGGACCAGTAGATTCCACATCGGACCGACACCGCGCCCCAAGAAGTATCATATCCGCATGGTCGAGCCAATGGTGAACGTGACCTACACGACCGACCAGAATAACCGCCTCGTCACCCGAAAAGTCCATTACATGGTTGGATTCCGGATGGAGAACGGCACGTATATCAACTTCATCTACAACCGATTTCTTGAGGAACTCGATAAGCCGTTCCGGATCCGGCCTAACCTGACGATTCCCCCCGGCAGCTATCGCTTCGGGCAGTGGGTCTTCGAGTTGAACAGTGATCCATCGCGACGCGTCTACCAACAGTTTAGGTACTCCCCGCAGACGTTTTTTGGGGGATTGCGGAAAGACCTCGATGCGACGGTTGGAATACGTGCCAGCAGCCAGTTTGCGGCCGAGGTGCAATACAAGCGGAATGACGTAAAGTTGCCGGGGGGCGCATTCGAGGTGAATGTGGGAATTCTCCGGTTGGATTGGGCTTTCTCGCCGCGGATGACCCTGCGGAGCCTCGTCCAGTACAACTCCTCCACGCACGAAATCAGCACCAACATCCGTTTTAATTTCATTTATCGTCCCGGCAGCGACCTCTATGTCGTCTACAAGGAATTGCGCAACGATGCTGGAAGTGCCCCGTTTGTCAGAGACCGCCAGTTGATGCTCAAGCTGAATTATCTGCTAGCGCGATGATGATCGCGTCGAATCGCCCGTTACAAGAGCGTCGGGCTCGTGTCGTAAAAGGCGGCGGCCATCGGAGTAAAAGCAGTTTCTTCGTGGCGGTGAAATGGCTGGATTGGAGAAGGTAGAAAGAGGTTTCGCGCTTATAAAGAACTGCTCCGGTTTACAATCACGAGGGATTTGTAGGGCACCCCTTTCTTCAAAAGACCTTTGAGATCCGTTGTGACGAGTTCCTGAGGGTCTCCTAAATGAGAGGCAAAGACCGCTCCGCCAAGCAACCCCTCCTCTTCCAGAAGGCCTACCAACTCTTCGAGTCGGTCGGCCACTCCGAGAAGAACTACCGAATCAAAGGATTTAAGAATCCCCCGGATCACTTTCATGTCGCCCCTTAATTGGAGCACCGCCATCTTTTGCGTGCCTTCGAGAAGACAGAAATTGACGTGGGCAGCCGCTGCGTGATAAGAGGTGATTCCGGGGACAGAACGGATCTGCTGATCCTTCTCTTCAGTCGGAGGTGAAGGGATTCAACATTGCTGTAGACCATCGGATCCCCATTACCCGCAAGAAAGGCAACATCTTCCCCGGATTCTAACTTTGCAATGATTTCATCCACCACCTTCTCCCAGAAGGCCTCAGAGTGGACAAGTTTCCCCAAAGCCAAAGCCGCAAATTGGGGACGACCCGGCTCTCTTGAATCTCATAGGGATCAGAAGGCAGTCTTTTAAGCTTTTAAGGATGGGGATTCCGGCCGGATCTCCAATCAAGCCCAAGGCTAAGGCAATTCTCAGCCGGACATTGGCATGAGGGTGGCTCGCCAACTGGTCTAATAGAAGGTATGGCTTCAGGTTGTTTTAGTTCCCTCAGGGCCATGTCGATTCCGTTTTCCAAGTGGCGTCAAAAAATTGCTTGACCCTCCAGTTACTGGAGGATTTAGAGTCCAAGGAATAAGGAGCCATGGAACATGCGAAGGATGTGCTGATCGGAGAGGTTGCAGCCAAAACGGGCTTGGACGTCCGGACCATCAGGTCCTACGAGCAGGTGGGCGTCCTGCCCAAGAAGGTTGGGGCAGCCGACCTATGAGGGAGAAGTTCACTTCAAACCTAAGAGAGGAGGAAAAATTCCATGAGGAACAAACTGCTTATCTATGGAGGGGCTGCGTTGGCAGTGGTCATGGTGGCGCTGGTCGCCACTACCGTCTTTACAGAAAAACTGGGGGTCTCGGAAATTCTCGTCCAGAAGGGTGTGGTCCTGGATCGAGCGACCTTGCAAGAGGCCCTGGCGAATGCGGCGGATTGTGCCGGGTTCGAGATTACAGAAGTCAAGGCGCTGGGCGAAGGCAGGATGCGGGCGATCATCACGGGCATGCGCGGTGAATGTTGCCTCAATCCGGCGAAGACGGCGCTTGCCAAGGTGAGTGGCCTTGAGAAGGTTGAAGTAATGTTGTCACGGAAGTCGGACCTATGAGCCCGCAACGCTCTTTTGG
>JALLOL010000127.1 GCA_027717875.1 Acidobacteria bacterium AH-259-L09
AGCGCGGACGGCAGCCACTGCCGCAGCACAGGAGCAAGTGCCCGAGGAGTAAGTCGGTCCCACGCCGCGCTCCCACATTTTGATCTCAAGCTGATGATGCTCCTTGACCCGAACGAAGCTGACATTCGCGCGGTCCGGGAAGCAGGAATGAACCTCCAATGCGCTGCCGAGCCTTTCAAGATCCTCCGCTTGGGGAAACTCCTCGACAAAAACAACGCAGTGCGGGTTGCCCACCGAGAGCGCTGTGATCAACACCGTCTGGCCATGTACCTCAAGCGGATACTCCTCTACTGTTTCCAGAGCTGAAGGTGCCTGAAAAGGGATTGCAGCCGGTTCAAGGGCTGGAGCACCCATCAGGGACTTATACTTCCAGGCCCACTCCCATTGTTCAAGTAAGATGTGAACCTTCAAGCCTGAGCGCGTGTGAAGGGGGATTTTGGGTCCCTCGGCCAGACCGTGATGGTGTAAATAAGCACAGGCGCAGCGGGCACCATTACCGGACATGCCCGCCTCGGTTCCGTCGCGATTGAATATTCTGATATGGAACTGACCCTTTGAGGAACTTCCTACAAAGACACATCCATCGGCACCAACGCCAAACTGCCGATGACAAATAGCTTTTGACAGGGCTGAGTAATGTTCTTCTTGGACTTCAGCAGAGGAAACGATTAGAAAGTCATTCCCCCAGCTGTGGTATTTCGCAGCAGAGATCATGGTCAGGTTCCTCAGAACTTAGAACTTGAAACCCGCCACCACTTTTTCCATAAATTCTTCCAGCTTCCCCTCAATAAGGGCTCGGATTTCTTCCAACCGCTGCGGTGAATCGGCTTCAAAACGCAGCACCAGTGCCGGTTGGGTATTGGAAGCACGGACCAGGCCCCAACCGTCGTCAAATAAGACTCTAACCCCATCCACTGTGACTGTTCGATAATGCCGGCCGAAAAATTCCTGGGCCTCGCGAACCACTGCAAATTTATAACGGTCCGGACACTCCACCCGAATCTCCGGCGTACTGTATGTTTTCGGAACATCTGCCAGCATTTCCGAGATTGTCCTCTCACTTTTAGAGAGAATTTCTAACAAACGTGCACCCCCATAGATGGCATCGTCGTAGCCGAAGTACCGATCGGCAAAAAACATATGACCACTCATTTCTCCCGCCAGAGCCGCCTTCTCCTCCTTCATCTTGGCCTTAATCAAGGAATGCCCCGCCCTCCACATGATCCCGCGGCCGCCGTTCTTTTCGATGTCGTCGTAGAGGTTCTTGGAACATTTGACCTCCGCGATGATGGTTGCCCCCGGCCTCTCACGGAGAATTTCGCGGCTGTAGAGAATCATTAAATAATCTCCCCAGATAATATTCCCCTGATCATCAACTGCCCCGATGCGGTCACCATCGCCGTCGAAGGCAATCCCTACGTCAGCCTGTTCCTGGCACACCTTCTGGATAAGATCCTGCAGGTTATCCACCACAGTGGGATCCGGATGGTGGTTGGGAAAATTTCCGTCCATGCTGCAGTAGAGTTCAATCACTTCACACCCAAGGTCCCTATAAACCTGAGGCGCTATGATGGAGGCCGTTCCGTTTCCAGCGTCCACCACCACGCGCGGGGGGCTGCTTAGCTGGCCAAACGCCTCCACGAGATAGCGGTGATAATCAGACAGGAGAGAGACTTTTTCTACCTGGCCTTCACCTGCGGCAAAATCACCGGAGTCCGCTATCTTCGCGATTTCCTGAATCTGATCCCCATAAATTGTGAACTTTCCTACCGCCACCTTAAAGCCGTTGTACTCCGGGGGATTATGGCTGCCGGTTATCATGATTCCCCCATCGGGGTTCAAGCGATGGAGGGAAAAATAAAGTAACGGAGTGGGACAAACGCCAATGTCCACAACATTTAGTCCCGTGGCCAGGACTCCCCGAGACAGCTGTTCCTTCAATCGCGTCGAGCTTAGGCGGCAATCTCGTCCCAGGCTAATCTGTTTGCATCCTTGCCGCCATAAATAGGTACCAATGGCACTGCCAAGGGTTCTCACAGCGTCGTCAGTCAGATCCTTTGTGGCAATGCCACGAATGTCATACTCTCGAAAGATTTCCGGATTCATTTTTGGCGCGATGGTCTGTTATTGGTGTTCTTTCAAACGGTTCTTTAAATCCTGAATGACTGCTACCGGTGTAGGATTTTCTTGATTTAAAAACGCAAGATAGACGCTGGCGTAATCTCCCAACAGGATCAATGTCCAGAGACGTTCCAGCCAGCTTTCTCCCTCGGTCCAGTATTCAAGACAAGACCCCAATTTTTCGGCCACAAACTCACGGGTAATCTCCGCTCGAAGCTGCACTCGGGGATGGTCATCGCGGTCGCGCAAAAATATCGGCATGAATTGGCGAAGGGTTCGAGCAGGGTGCTTCCAACCCACGATCTCGTTGTGATTCATCTCCGGCAAACTACTCGAGTAGGCGAGCTGCTTTCCATTTTCACAAAACTGCCCCCGCCATCTTGTGGCGACCATCTCCAGACGGTCTTGACTCCCGTAAATGATGGGAATCTTCTCGTAAACGTCTAAGGCTAGTTTTTTGGCCGCATTTTCTTCCGTTGGAGATTCTAACCCGTAAAGTGCAATTCTGGTGCGCACCCAACTCAGCGAGCGCCGAACTTCGTCACAACGATCGGAAATCAGGCCAAGCCGGGAAAAGACCACGAGCAGTGGAATCGCCGAATACCCCCAAGCGGTTCGCGGTGGAAACCCTCCAGGGATCTGCAAGCAGGGGTAATTATGATCATTAGCCAGGCGCTGAATTTGGCCGTCGCTGCTCAAGCAGATAATTCGGCAACTTGCCTGGTGTGCTTCGTGAAATGCCGCAATGGTCTCCTCGGTATTACCTGAATAGCTGCAAATGAGCGCCAGGGTCGATTCATTGACAAATCCCGGAATTGAGTAGTTGCGGTTGACCAGCAGAGGAATATTCAGGTCGGTTCCCAGATA
The DNA here is from genome assembly GCA_027717875.1 of Acidobacteria bacterium AH-259-L09. Next base: position 2,989 of record JALLOL010000127.1, read on the forward strand.
TGCACGCAGGAAATCCCCTCCAATGGCTGAACCCCCGAGTCCACAAACAAGGATGTTCTGAATGGTCCTGGTTTCGGTGGAGAGTTTGGCTTGCAATCCGATCTGGAGCGCTTCCTCCAACTGTTGGTCAAAGCTCTGCAGGATGGTGAGCATCCCTTCCTGGTCGAGCCTTCGAATCTCTTCAGGATCATCAAGTATTTCGCTCATCCGAGTCGCTACAGATATTTTTTCCAAGCCTTTTCTTTGAGAAGTTCAACTACCTTCTTCACATCCTCGGTGCGGTCCCGAGCACAAACCAATAAGGCATCCGGAGTCTCAACCACCACCAGATTTTCCACCCCCACGAGGGCACCCAATTTGCCCTGTGACGCGTAAAAAATACAATCCCGGCTGTCGATATTCAGGTATGTGGTGTTTGATGTCACTCCCTCGCTATCGGTCGCGCGGATATTTTCCAATGCCTTCCAGTTTCCCACATCGTTCCACCCCAGACGACAAGACAGCATTGCCACTTTTCCAGATTTCTCCATCACTCCGTAATCGATGGAAGTACTCTCAAGCTGGGAAAAGATCTTTCTGGTACGATCACTGTTCTCCCAACTGCGGTCAATTTCCGTTAGGCTTTGGCTTAACGCAGGCAGGTAAGCTTCAATCTCCGCCAGGATGCTGTCAATTGACCAGACGAACATCCCACTGTTCCAGTAATAACAACCCTGTTTGACAAAGTGTTCAGCCTGAGCCGTATCCGGTTTCTCGGTAAACCGCGCCACTCGGTGAGCCGGACGCCCTCGAAACTCCCCGAGGAATTCTCCTTTCATCAGATATCCGTAGCCGCTGGCTGGATAGGAAGGCTGGATACCGAAAGTCACCAGCCACCCCTCCCTTGCAAGCTCCTCCGCGGCTTCAAGCACCTGGTGAAACTCATCTACATCCTGGATGACATGATCAGAGGGAAGAACCGCCATGACTTCGTTTGTAAACCGACGTTTTAAATAGGAGGCAGCAAGTCCGACACAGGGAGCCGTATTGCGTGCCAAGGGCTCTACGATAATCTGGTCTTCGTTCATTTCATTAAGCTGAGTGCGGACTTTGTGTACGTACCTCTCGCCGCACACCACGAAGACATCTTCAGTGTTCAGGAGGGGTTCAAGCCGAGCCACAGTCTCCTGAAGCATCGTCTTCGGTCCAGCAATCTCCAAAAATTGCTTGGGTCGTTCCTCTCGACTGATGGGCCAGAAACGAGTTCCCTGCCCCCCTGCCATAATCACCGCTTTCATGAGAACCTCGTATTGAGAATCTAGAAGTCAGAAGTCAGAATCCAGAATCCAGAATCCAGAATCCAGAAGAAGGTTCCAAGTTTCAGGTTCCAGGTTGAAGTTTTCCAATTTGAAAGTTCGAGCATTTCACTTCTGGATTCTGACTTCTGGCTCCTGGCTCCTCTCTCCTGTCCCCTCTCTCCCGGCAAAATAGCTCTTGGCCAGATACATAACATCATCCGCACGAGTGTTTTTTGCTGCCGACAGATACCGTTGCGCGTAGTCGACTCCCCTCCCAGCCAGAAGATTTCGACTCAACTCGACGACATAATCTTCTCCCGGCTGCTGCCGAATATAAAACCTGGTAATGGCGCGAACCAAAGAGCTGAGAAACTCCGTCTGCCGCAGCGGAACTTCTGTCAGGTGCTCCAGCTGCTTCAGTAATTCCTGGCGTGCAGCCTCCTCTTTTCCATCAAAGGTGGCAAGATAGGCGAAGATCGCACCACCATTGAGACCTGCCTGGTGAAACATCTTGAACTGGTATACGAGACTCGCCTCGTTTCGCAGTAAAACCGACAAACGCCCGCTCGGGCCCAGCAGAGCGCTTTCAAGAACATCGAGCATAACCTCCTCCCGTGTGCCCTTGGCGGGCCCCGCAAACCCGACCATGACCTCTCCTCGACGCTGTTGAAAGACTGGACCTGGCATGGCATTGGACCCATCGGTTTCCTCCCCTATTTTCCTTTCGATTCCCTCGCGGATTTCATAGTTGGGATCACTCAAAGTCGAGATAAAACGCTGCAAAAACGAGGTCCCTTTAACATCTCCCTGAACCACAATCAGCGGGTGTACACGTGCCATCAGGCTTGACATCCAGGCCTGAAGAGATTGAGGAGTGACGCCGGAAATGGTCTCCGTTGTTCCATAACGATCCAGACCGTAAGGATGTTTTTTGAACACCCCGAGGCCGGTCAAGTCGAGCAGCCGAGAAAAGTCGCTCTGTTTTTCTTTCCTGAGCAGCGCCAGGACCTCTTGGCGTGCCCATTTTAGATCGTCCTCCTCAAGGCCTGGATGGTGAGTCCAATCGACAAGTGTCCCAAAAACCTCGTTTACGTGAGAAGAGAGCGTGCTAACCTGAAAGCCAAAAAAATCGAGTTCATTGACAACCTTGATCTCAGCTCCCAAACGCTCCAACTCACTCCATGACTTTGACGTCTTTTGAGAAGTCACGTTTCGGAGCAAAGCCCGAAGCATTAATTCGGTTATGCCAGAGTTCTTGGCAGATTCATTCAGTCGGCCTCCCGGAAAGAAAAACCCTATGTGGACGAGGGGAAGAGCATGCTCCTCCTGAAAATAAATGACCGGGCCTCGCAGAATGGAGGTTCTTTTTAGATCGTAATTCAGATGACTAGGAGTAAATTCCGCAATCCGAAAGGTCGACTTGTTTTGGGCGATCTGAAGTGCGTCTATCTCGCCCGTTGGCTGATCCAAGACTGTGGGAATCAGTAAGCGGAGGGTTTCCAGAAGCGTTTTTGAAGTGAAAGTACGGGTCTCGGCATTTTGAGGAAAGTACTCCACAAGGGATAGGTTGGAGTCTGCGAAATAGCGATTCAACACGCTGGTGACCTGTTTTGTGCTAATCTTTCCGAGCAGCTCCCCGAGACGATCACGCTTGAGGTAGCCCCCAGTCGCTTCATACTGAGATAGCAGATAGGCTCGCTGCTTCAGGCTTTGCAGCCACTTATAGTGATCCTTTAAGAGAAGCGCTTTGGCCCGATCCAGCTGGCTGACAGGAATTCCCCGGCGTTTGAGAGCTTCCAGTTGAGCCAAAACCTGAACTTCAGCACGGTCCACCTTGTCCAATGGTGGGGTGAGGAAGAAAAAAAAGGTCCCTTTTCCCTGAAAGGCTTCCAGCTTGACCTCCACATCAACTGCGCTGCCGCCCGCCTCGATTATAGACTGCTGCAAGACCGCACCGCGCCCTCGCCCTAAAAGGTAAGAAAGAAGAAGCAGGGGGAGATAATGATCATGCGCGACACCTGGGACCCGGTAAGCGAGGAGAATATGGGGCTGTTGAAGATCACCTCGCAGATAGAGATACTGGAAAGAAGCCTTCGCAATTGAGGACTGAAGATTGGACGATGTGTGTGAGGGCTGCAGAGCTCCTTTCGATGATCTCATCGAACCATAAAGTTCCACCACCTTCTTGAGAATGCGTTCGCGACGGACCTGTCCCGAAACGGTCAGGATCACGTTTTTGGGGTGGTAATAGGCCTTGTGAAACAGAGCCAGCTTTTGGCGAGCAGTATCCGTCTCTTTGAGTGCAGAGAGGCTCTCATCCAGTGAAAAAGGACCTTGCCCCAACGGGTCAGCCGGATAAACCAGGTTCAAAAGTTTCTGCTTGGCAAACACCCGGGGTGACTGGAGGCGGCGGCGCTTTTCTTCCAAAAGGATCCCAACTTCCGGGGCGATTTCCTTTGAACTAATTTGAGGAGCCTGCAACAGATCAGCATGAAGTTCTAAGATTTCCAGGACATTTTCAGCAGGACTACAAGAAGAAAAGGAGGTACTGTCATAGTTCGCACTTACATTCAGTACTGCTCCCAAATTGCTCATCTGTAAAGCAGCCCCACTCCGGTAAAGATAGAGCTGTTCAAGCAGGCGACTGACTCCACGACTGTCTTTGCCTTCCTGGGAGTAGCCGGCCCTAACGTACGTCACCACGGCCACCAGAGGATCGAGCGATTGCTCTTCAATCAAGATCGTCAAGCCGTTCCGCAGAACGACACGGGTCAAGTTTCCCTTGTCTTCCCTTGATTGAAATGCCTTGAAGTACTCTGGCGGACGGTGCCCGCGCTGGCTCAACAAGAGAGTTTCAGCTTCCGGAGAGGTGACGAAGACAAAAGAAAGAAAGCTTAGGATCAGCCACCTCATAGCAGAATCGTATCAACACGAAAGACCGAAAAGCAATCT
>JALLOL010000128.1 GCA_027717875.1 Acidobacteria bacterium AH-259-L09
GTTTATGATCATAAGCTGATTATTTGCCTCCGATCTCCAGAATCTTTACCAGCACCAAGGTGATGTTATCGGATCCCCCTTTGTCATTGGCGCTCCCAATCAGCTCATCAACTGCCTCATCTAGGGAGCAACTCGTCAAAATGGATCGAATGTCTTCATCAGAGAGCGAATCCGTTAATCCATCGCTGCAAATTAAGAAGCGATCTCCCGAGCTCAAGGATGCCGAGAAGACATCGATTTTCACCCACGGAAGAATCCCGAGGGACCGGTCCAGTAGATTTTTCTGTGGATGGCGTTGCATTTGCTCCTTGGTCAATAACCCTTGTTTGTAAAGGCGGAAAACCGGAGAATGATCCTCTGTTATTTGGCTTAATTGATTTTCCTGCTGTAAATAAATCCTGCTGTCTCCCACATGTGCAATCCAAACCATTGCAGCGTTGTCCGGTACTAGGTAAAGGGACGTGACAGTGGTTCCCATTCCCCGGTGTCTGGGATTCTTCACTTGGTCCTGGAGGATCCGTTTGTTGGCCTCTTGGATTCCATGTTTTAGAGCTTCTGCGGGCGACTCTGAAACTTCCTTGACGAGTTCCTCCAAAGTAGCTGCAGCAATTGAACTGGCGATCTCACCAGCGGCATGGCCCCCAAGTCCATCGCACACTCCAAATAATCCCATCTCCGGTGCTTCGATCAAGCAATCCTCGTTATTTTTTCTTACTCGCCCCACATCAGATCGAGCCTGGTACACAAACCGAATGGAGCCTTTCTGGTACACGTCTGATCCCATACTTTTCTAGTTGTCCTTCTCGTTCTTCTCCTAGTTTTCCTCTTTGGAGTTTCTCGAAAAGTCCGAGACGGAGGCGCGGAGAAAATCAGAAATTGGTTTTTCTGGGGTAGCCACCGTCAAAAATTGTGTAATCCGTCGAGTATCCGTACATGACACTTCACAAGGCCATAGACGATCAAAATCAAAAGAACCCAAGCACCCGTTTTCTTCCACAGCGGATGCGTCAGTTGTGTTCCACAGTAAGGGCAATAAGTACTCCTTTCAAGCAGCGTATAGTGACAATGGGGACAACTCTCCAGTTCCGCCCGAGGCATTTGCTTAAGTATCCCACAAAAGGTGGAGTGTTTTCACTCCAGGACTCGAACCCCCGACTCCGAGAAACGATAATCGAGGACCTTGCCTCCATTGTTTTCAGGATCGTGTTTCAAACTCGACTTCGCTGAAAAGGTCAATTGCCGCATTGAGTGTAAGCCCACCTCCTTCGAACAAATAGAAGAGGATAGAGTGGCTCCAGCGAGATCGATTCGGGTGGGGGTCAAAACTTTTAACTTCACAGGGTAACAGAACGATAGAAGGTTATCCGCAAAAGTGCAATAAAATAGTCGTAGTAAAATAGAGGGCTCAGACCCTGAGGTTTGACCCCTCTATTTTCGCTATGAAATTGCTAAAGATCTCCACTGCCGGTGTTCGGGGCATTGTAGGCCAGGGAATGAGCGCCGAGGTGGCCATGGGTTTCGCTCAGGCCTTCGCAACGTATTTGGAGGGAGGGTCGATTGCCGTGGCTCGTGACTCGCGTCCCTCAGGGATCATGATGCGTTGTGCGGTGGTAGGGGGCCTGCTGGCGTGCGGCTCCAAAGTGATTGACTTGGGAACCGTTCCCTCGCCGACCTTGCGAATCTACCTGGAGAAGCTGCGGATCGACGGCGCCATCATTATTGCGGCCGGGCATAATCCTCAAGAATGGAATGCTCTCAAGTTCTTACGCGGAGACGGAATGTACTTGAATACTTTTCAAGGTCAAGACCTCCTGGAGATTTACAACCATGCTGAGTTTGCAAAGGCCGGATGGGACGAAATGGCAGCTGTCGAATTCGACCACCAGGCCCTGGATTACCATCTGAGAAGGATTAAGGAAACCTTTGATGTTGAGGCAATCCAAAAGCGACATTTCAGAGTGGCAGTTGATTGCTGTAATGGAACATGTACACGGATTACGCCTCGTCTTCTCAAGGAGCTCGAATGCGAAGTCGTGGCCCTTAATGATGACATCCAGAGACCCTTTCCGCACTATCCCAATCCTACTCCCGACAATATGAGCCAGCTCGAGGCTTTAGTCAGAGCAGCCAAGGCGGACATCGGCTTTGCTCACGATGCCGAGGGGGAGCGATTGGGAATCGTGACCGAAAGAGGGATCAGTCTGCACCAGGAAAAGACTTTGGCCATTGCATGTCTAGTTGCCTTGAGCACTGATCGGCTCCCCCCTGAAGAGGGGGCAACAAGAATTGTGGTCACTAATTTGTCGACGAGCAGCATGATCGATGTCCTGGCCCAAAAAGCGGGTGCAATGGTCTATCGAACGCCAATCGGACAGGCCCACGTGGCGGATAAGGCGCGACAACTGAGTGCCGTTGTGGCCGGGGAAGGGTGTGGCCAGGTTATCCTGCGCCAGCTTCATCCCGTTCCTGACGGTCCGGCGGTGATTGTTTGTATTCTGGAACACTTGGCCAGATGGGGAGGGACGATTTCGGAACTAGTCGAACAATTACCTCGTTTTCACATGGTTAAGGAAAATATCCCCCTTCCTCCCGAGGTCCTTTATAGTAGCCTTCAGTATTTTCGGGTTCAGGCTGAGCGAGAGGAAGATAGCTTTGAACTAGATCTGACTGACGGTGTAAAGATCAATACCCCGGATGGCTGGGTTCACGTGCGAGCCTCCACCACTGAGTCACTGCTGAGGATCATCGCGGAAGCTATTGAGAAAGAGAGGGCACATGAATTACATCAATGGGCTCGCGAGAGGGTCTCGGTTTAGGAGAGTAAGGGGCGAACCGGTGGCGGATTAAGAGATGAAACCCATCAAAACCTTAAAAGTGAGCATTTCGGGTGTTCGCGGCGTCATTGGCGACACTCTAAAACCTTTGTTGCTTTGTCGGTTCGCTCGGGCATTTGCCACGTACATGCGTACAGGATCGATTGTGGTCGGCCGAGACACACGCACCTCTGGTGAAATGGTCAAACACGCTGTGCTTTCCGGTTTGCTCTCCTCGGGAATGCGAGTCATTGATGTAGATATCTGCCCTGTGCCTACTATTCAGTTTGCCGTGCGTAAGCTTCGAGCCAGGGGAGGAATCGCCATTACAGCCAGTCACAATCCAGCCGAATGGAACGCACTAAAGTTTATCAAGGCCTGCGGCTGCTTTCTCAATGCCTATGAGGCTGAAGAACTGCTTAGTCTCTATCATCAGGAGGAGTTCAACGAAGTTGGCGCCAGCCAGATTCTTTCTCTCGACGCTTATGATTGTGCAGTCGAGGACCACCTCCAGAGGATCATTGAGACCATTCAGCCTCCGCTCGAACCCAAACTGAAAGTGGCTGTCGACTGCTGCAATGGGGCCGGTTCAGTGATGACCCCGTCACTGCTACGCAAGCTTGGTTGCGAAGTCGTTGAATTGAACTGTACTCCCAATGGTTATTTCCCCAGACCTCCTGAACCGCTGCCCACAAACCTGGGTGAATTGTGCCGGACGGTGCGCGAGCACAAGGCCGACATCGGCCTGGCACAGGATGCCGATGCTGACCGCCTGGCTATTGTGTCAGAGACTGGCTCTGCGATTGGAGAAGAATACACCTTGGCGCTTTGCACTTATTTCGTGCTCCCTCGTGAGAAGGGAACAGTGGTCGTCAATCTCTCGACTTCTCGAATGATTGACGATATTGCCAAGTCTTTCGACTCCTGCGTCATTCGGACCAAAATCGGAGAAGTGAATGTTACGGAGCGCATGCAAGGGGAAGAGGCAGTAATTGGAGGCGAAGGAAATGGAGGTGTCATTTATCCCAGAGTGAACATGGCCAGAGACAGTTTTGTGGCCATAACCATGATTGTCAGCCTGATGCGCCTGTTGGGGGAGGGGCACAACTGCAAACCCATTTCCGAGCTGACCCAACTTTTTCCCGCCTACAAAATGACGAAGTTGCGATATGAGATCCATCCTCATCGAATTCCAACCCTTCTTGAAAAGCTTGAAAGCATTTATCGAAATGAGGAGGTCAATTGCCTGGATGGTCTAAAAATCAATCGTGAGCAGGGTTGGATACACCTACGCGCTTCCAATACTGAACCCGTCATGAGAGTGCTCATTGAAGCCCGCACGGAAGAACTCCTGCGAGCTTACGAGCAGGAAGTCGCCGAACAAATTGAGGCACTAATAAGCAAAGAGTAGACTGTCTGTTTCCTTCGAGCTTCTTTAACTTTTCTCGGAAGTATCTTGCCGCCGTTGCTGTGCAGCGCCTTGGGGACCCTGCCCTGATGCTCCTCAAAGAGAAGAACAGGGAAGGTGCTAAAATCAGATCTATGGAGGTTCATGTATGGGCACCACTCCTCATAAGAGAATAACCCCTGGTGCCCTTGAGCACTGGAAAGGAGAATTGATCAATGGCCGAGCCAGTAGTCAGTTTTTCGAAATCGGATGCGGTTGGCGCGATCACTTTGAATCGTCCGCCAGCCAATAGTTACGAAATAGGTCTCATGTGCGATTTGGAGGCAGCGATTGACGCCGCCAACAGCGACAGCGAGACCAAGGTCGTGATCCTGAAGAGCGCGTTAGAGAAATTCTTTTGCGCGGGTGCGGATATCAAGACTTTTGCAGCCAACCGTACCCAGGACAATATGGAAATGGTTGGAGTCGCCCACCGGGCCCTAGAAAAGATGAGCACCAGCTCCAAAATTTTCCTAGCCGCCATCAATGGACATGCACTGGGCGGAGGACTGGAGATCGCTTTGGCCTGTGACCTGCGCTTTGCCGCGGAGGGGGAGTATCGGGTTGGCTTGCCTGAGGTCACGCTCGGACTGCTTCCAGGCAATGGCGGCACCCAGCGCCTGCCCCGTTTGATTGGAGCGAACAAAGCCTTGGAATTGATGATTGGCGGTGAGACTCTGGTTCCGGAGAAAGCTCTGCAGTTCGGTATTGTGAACAAACTGTTCACGGCGGATAAACTCCTTTCCGAAACCGAAGCCTATGCGCGGAGGCTCGCCAGCGGAGCGACGCAGGCCATTGGACAGATCAAAAGGGCAGTGTATGAGGGAAGTACAATGAAACTGAGCGAGGCCCTCAACCGGGAGCGGGAACTACTGAGGCCGCTCTTTGACACGGAAGATGCCAAGGAAGGTATCCGCGCTTTTGTTGAGAAACGAAAGCCCGTCTACCGAGGCAGGTAACAGGAAAAAAGAGCTGTCCAACTCCAGCCAAACAGGCCGTTACAGAGTGGACAGGAAGGCAATCAGATCGGTGATCTCGCTCGGCGGGATCTCCTGACCCGGGTGCTGGTAGACGTAAAAAACGTCCGGCAAATCTCGGGCGCGACCATCGTGGAAGAACGAGGGTCGATACCGCACGCCGCGTAGCGACGGCGGATTGAAGCGCCGATTGCCGGCTTCGTCGGAAAGGCCGATGTCGCGAGCCCCCTTTGAGGTGTAAGCCGGAGGCACGTGGCAAAGATGACAACGGTAACGGCGAAAGATTTCCTCGCCCTTCCGGATGGAAGCTTCGTCGCCGATTGGAGGCAGCTCGGGCGGCTCCAGCGTCCGGAGGAAAGTCTCCAAGGCACCCACTTGTTCCTCCGAAACACCGCGGGCATGCAAGGTGGTGTGAAGGAACTTTCGAATCTGATCTCCAAGCGCGGGCATGCTGCCGTTCCAAGCCCAGGGGCCGCTTTCGCCGACGCCGAGCAGTGAAGGGACGCGCTTGGGCGCGCCGTAGTCCCCGTCACCGAGCGTGTCGGCCACCGTGCCGTTGGTGTGCCCATCCGAGTGGCAGCTATGACAGCTCATCCAGCCACGAAGGGAGAGGGTGGCATCGTAAAATAGCAGCTCACCCTCATCCGCCTCCGCCAACGCGGCCTGCGGTCCAAGAGAGATCTCCGTCAGAGGTTTGCGGGCACGAGTGTCAATGACGGAAATGGAATCCGAGAGAGCGTTGGCTACATAGAGCCGCCCGTCCGGGCCGGAGGCCAGGTCTGTGGGACGCCGTGCGACGGCGACGTGATCCAACCGCGGCCAAGTGTAGCGACCGATGGCCACCCTTCCTACCCCGCCGAGCGCCACCATCACCTCTCCGCTTGCGCCGACGATCACTTTTAGCGGGTCGCCCGAGGGTACACTCAGATCTCCGAGGTCGAGCGTTCGGATACCGTGCAGGATGTTCTTCGTCGGCGAGAGAACATCCTCCAGTCGCAGGGAAACCAGAGTGTTGGACATCAAAACGCCCCACAAAATGTCGTCGCGGTTGGTGCGGGCGGATGGATCGATGCTTTGCTGAGCCACAAGGAGATGCGAGCCCTCGGCGGTTACGGCCAGGCCGCGAATATTGTGCGCCCGAAGATCGAGGACCCGCTCGATCTCACCGCGAGAGAGATCTACGATAGCGAGGTGGCCGCCGAAAGAGTCTGCCACGACCAAACGGCTTCGGCTCGGGATGACCACCTGTTCGCGCGGGGCAAAAGGTAGCTCGAGTGACCCTATCGAGCGAGGCTGCGACGAATCGCGAAGGTCGATGAGGTCGAGCCGCTTGGACCACAACGAGGCCACGAAGCACCGCGCCCCGTCGTCACTCACTGTCACACTGACCGGGTAGCGACTCACCGCCAGGCGATGGAGCACCTCGATATCCGAGCTGTTCGGGCCAGAAAGCGCCAGCACCAAGAGCTCGTGGGCCTCCTCGTCCACGACGAGCAGGCGCTCTTCACCGGCGCCAGCACGCGGGATATGAGCCAAGTCTGCGAGTGTTTTGCCGATCTCTATCTCGGCTCTCACTTCGAGTGCGTCGGTCTCGATCACCGAGATGCTGCCGCTTCGCCGGTTCGCCACGAAGAGCCGGCGTCCCCCGTCGCTCAGGACGAGCGAGACGGGACGTCTCAGGTGGGCCTGGTGATGAAGAGCGGTGATGTCTGGGCTCTCCACCTGAAGCCTTGTCGAGCCCGACTCCGTATCATCGGCAACCAGAGTCGAGGAATGAGACGGCTCTTGAGCATGCCCCGGGTGGCACGGGAGCCCAAGAAGAGCAACGAACAAAACAAAGAATCTTACCTCTTGCATCGTG
>JALLOL010000129.1 GCA_027717875.1 Acidobacteria bacterium AH-259-L09
TGAATCTCTTCTTGCTCCATCTTTTGCCAGTCGAGGTCACAAAGTCGACTGCCGGCTAACTTCTTGAAATTTTCAATGCGTCGCCTGCGAAGATAGGCCTCCACTGCCCGTCGGATGGCATGCGATCGGTTGCGAACCCCTTCCAGTCGCATCAATTCATTGATCATCTTTTCATCAATCGAGATGGTCATTCTCATAACATATGTAGTTAATCATGAATAACTTTATCCTGTCAATATTCACAATCAAAGCTGCCCCCGGGATGGGTCCCGCACTCAAAACTCAGAACTCACAGCTCATACGGTTGTAATCTGGATCTTGCAAACTTACAATGGCCGGCATGCACTCAGTCGACACCATCCTGGAGAAGGTGTACCGGGACCAGCGGATTGGCCCCGAGGAGGCGCTCGTTCTTTTATCCTCCGGAAAGCTCCACAAGATCGGACAGGCTGCGGACTATGTACGCCGCAAGAAACATCCCCATAACATCGTTTCCTTTCTGATTGATCGTAATATCAGCTACACGAACGTTTGTGTTGCACGCTGCACCTTCTGCAATTTTTATCGGAAACCGGGAGATAAGGAGGGTTACATTCTCCCTCTGAAGAGCATTTTCAGGAAGATCGAAGAGACAATCGCCCTCGGTGGCACTGGAATCCTGATGCAGGGAGGAATGCACCCCAAGCTAAAGATCGAATATTACGAAGATTTGCTGAGTTCTATCCGAGAACGATACCGAATCCACCTGCATTGTTTGTCCCCGCCGGAAGTTGTCGTTCTGGCCCGTTTGAGCAGGATCAGCATCCGAGAGGCAATTGGCCGCTTGAAAGAAGCCGGTTTGGATTCCATCCCGGGCGGTGGTGCAGAAATTTTGGTGGAGAGAATGCGCCGGCAGATCAGTCCCGGGAAGTGCACTGCCAAGGAGTGGTTGGAAGTGATGCGTACTGCCCATGAAGAGGGCTTGCTGACGACTGCCACCATGATGATCGGCGCAGGGGAGACCTTGAAAGAGCGTGTTGAGCACCTGGATCAGCTTCGGCGGCTGCAAGATGAGACAGGCGGTTTTGTGGCCTTCATCCCCTGGAATGTGCAGCTGGAAGGGACTCCCATGCAGGCTTCAATTCATAAAGAGGTTGCTCCGGTGGAGTACCTCATGCTTCTGGCCCTCAGCCGTCTCTACCTGGACAACTTCAAAAACGTCCAGGTATCCTGGCTGACGCAGGGTTTAAAGGTCGCGCAGATTGCCCTGCACTATGGAGCCAATGACGTCGGCAGCATCATGATTGAAGAAAATGTCATCAGCGCGGCAGGTGGTCACTACAGAGCCACTCGGGACGACCTCGTCCGCCTGATCGAGGAAGCCGGTTTCATTCCAGCCCAGCGCGATACCCTCTATCGAAGCTTTCGCAAGATCGCCTAATCGCTTCAGCCGAATGATCCACAGTGTAGGGGCGAGCCGGTGGCTCGCCCGAACCGTTCTCGCGGTATTTGCAGTTCGGGCGGGCCACCGGCCCATAAGTTTGTGAACGATCCGGCGGTAGCGGGACAACCCCCCGGAGAATCGCGCATAAGCCGCAGGGAGTGAGCTTGACTTTGCAGGCCGAGCGTGTATAAATATACAAATATTTCGTATATGGACAAAGAGCGACGCCAAGAGACGATTCTGGATCTAGTTGATCGAGAAAAGATTTCTAGTCAGGAAAGACTGCGAAAAAAACTGCTCAAGCTCGGATTTAAGGCGACGCAGGCAACTCTTTCGCGTGATCTCAGGGAACTCAATATAGTCAAGGCCACCACCGACAATGGAAATTATAAATATACGACTTTAGACAACTGGGCCGGATTGCCGATCTTGGGCTGCGAAGCCAGTGGGAACTTGCTGGTCTTACGCACCGAGCCGGGGATGGCTCCTGCCGTGGCTTACAAGGTGGATGCGTTGAAGCTGCCAGAAATTTTAGGCACCGTTGCTGGAGAAGACACGCTCTTGGTCGTGGTAGCGGAAGAGTGCGATGCACGGAAAGTGAGAAAGGAGTTATGGAAAAAGGTTCAGGCGGAGTAGGGAAAATTGTCTTAGCTTATTCAGGTGGCCTGGATACTTCTGTCATGCTGCACTGGCTGAAGGAAAGGTATGGGTGTCCGATTTTGGCTTTTGTGGCGGACATTGGACAAGGTGAAGATCTGCACTCGATTGAAAAAAAGGCCTATGAAACGGGTGCAGATGAAGTGGTCATTTCAGACCTGCGCAAGACCTTCGTTCGAGACTTTGTTTTCCCAGCCATGCAGGCACATGCCCTGTACGAGGGGGAATATCTGCTGGGAACGTCGCTGGCTCGACCGGTCATTGCCCGTCGACAGGTGCAGGTGGCCGAGGATTGGGGTGCTGACACTGTTGCCCATGGTGCGACGGGCAAGGGAAATGACCAGGTTCGCTTCGAACTGACTTACCAGGGGCTGGCTCCCCAATTAAAGATTCTTGCGCCGTGGCGAACCTGGGAATTTCACGCCCGCACTGATTTAATTCGCTATGCTCAGTCGCGGGCAATCCCCGTGAGCTCCACCGAAGAGAAACCCTACAGCATTGACCAAAACATCATGCACTCCTCCTATGAAGGAGGTATTTTGGAAGATCCTTGGCAGCCCCCCCCGGAGGAGATCTTTTTGCGAACGACGGCGCCTCAGGAGGCCCCCGGGTCCCCGACCGAAGTTCTGTTGGATTTCGAAGAAGGAGTTCCAGTGAAATTCAACGATAAGGAGCTTGGGCCGGTTGAGATTCTGGAAGAGCTAAACCATGTCGCCGGTGCCAACGGGGTGGGTCGTGTGGACGTAGTGGAAAACCGCATGGTTGGCATGAAGTCGCGTGGTGTCTATGAGACTCCGGGAGTCACCGTGCTGCACAAGGCACATCGGGCCTTGGAATCTTTGACGCTGGACCGTGAAGTGCAGCATTTCAAGGATGAACTCGCCCCCCGTATCGCTGAGCTGATCTACTATGGGTTTTGGTTCGCTCCTGAAATGCAACTTCTCTTGCAGCTGATCAAGAATTCCCAGAAGCGTGTTAGCGGCAAGGTCAACATGCAGCTCTACAAAGGAAACTGTGTCGTGCGGGGCCGAAGTTCGCCCTTTAGCCTGTATGACCCGGCTTACGCCACCTTTGAAGCAGACCAGGTCTATACGCAGGCTGATGCACAAGGGTTTATTCGCCTACAAGGGCTGCGCTTAAAGATAGCCGCCCTTTTGAGCAGCCAGTCTGAATGAACGACAGAAGAGAAAGGTAGGGGCGAGCCACCGGTTCGCCCCTGCAAGAGACAAATGGGCAATAAAAAATCGAAAAAACCCTGGGGTGGGCGTTTCAAAGTCGAGTTGGATCCCCTCGTGCAAAGGTATACCCGTTCTGTGCACCTGGATCGGCGGCTTGCTCCTTACGACATACAGGGCAGTCGAGCTCACGTGAGGATGCTGGCGGCGCAGGGAATCATTTCTAGGCAGGACGAAGAGAGCATCCTGGAAGGCCTTGAGCAGGTCGAGAAGGAAATTGAGTCCGGGGAGTTCCCCTACCGGGACGAACTGGAAGACATCCATATGAATATTGAGTATCGCTTGCAAGAGATCGTGGGCGAAGCAGGAAGTCGCATCCATGCCGGGCGAAGCCGCAACGACCAGGTGGCTCTGGATCTGAAGATGTTTTGCCTGGAGACTGCCATGAAGTGGCAGGGTCGAATTTTGGATGTTCAAGAAGCGCTGCTGGGTCGAGCCGAGGAATTAAAGAGTGACCTCTTCCCCGGCTGGACCCATTTGCAGGCAGCCCAGCCCCTTTCTTGGGGACATTACTTGCTGGCTTTTTGTGAGATGTTAGGGCGGGATTTCCGTCGCCTGGCTCATTATCGGCAGCTTCACTCCTACAGTCCTTTGGGTGCTGGAGCACTGGCGGGGAGCACACTGCCTCTTGAGCCAGAGCGAACCGCTCAGGAACTCGGTTTTTCGTCAAGCTTTGCCAACAGTTATGACGTTGTGGGAGACCGGGACTTCATCCTTGAGCTGCTTCAAATCGCCTGCCAGTTGATGCTGCATTTGAGCCGTTTAGCTGAGGATTTTATCTATTTCTCCAGCACTGCCGTCAGCTGGATCGAATTGCCGGATCGGCTCTGCACGGGGAGCAGCATGATGCCGCAGAAGAAAAATCCGGACGTTCTGGAACTTGCTCGCGGCAAAAGTGCTTCCGTTTTGGGCCATGCAGCAGCGATGGCTGCTCTGATCAAGGGTGTTCCCACTTCTTATCATCGCGACCTTCAGCAGGACAAAGAACACCTGTTTGCTGCCGTCGATACCGCCACGGGAACTCTGGAGGTAATGCCTCTGCTCGTGTCGGGATTTAAGGTGAACAAAGAGGACACTCGAGAGGCATTGGAACGGGGCTTTGTGATGGCCACGGATTTGGCTGAATATTTGCTTACAAAGGGTGTTCCATTTCGGACAGCCCATGAGACAGTGGGAAAGCTGGTGGCCTATTGTCTAGAGAAAAGACTCACTTTAGAGCAATTGCCTTTGGATAAGCTGCAGGAGTTTGCACCGGAATGTGGACCTGAAGTCAGTGAGGTTCTGAAACCTGAGAGCGCCTTGAGACGACGCTCGCACAAAGGCAGCACGGGATTGGTTTCCGTTGAGCAGCAGCTCGCTCATTGGAAGGAATGGATCCAGGACGCGCGATGAAAGACTTTCTTTCCTTAAAGGACCTGAATCCAGATCTGTGGAAGCAGCTGCTTCGTGTCAGCGCGGAAGTGAAGAATCACCCTGGCCATTTTCGCCAGATGCTGGCGGGCAAAAGCTCGGTATTGGTGTTTGAAAAATCCTCACTGAGGACGCGTCTTACCTTCGAGTTAGGAATGAAGCAACTGGGTGGGGACGCCGTCTACCTGGACTACCAAGAGTCTCGTTTGGGTGGGCGTGAATCGCTCAGTGATGTGGCCCGGAATCTTGAGCGGTGGTTTGATTGCATTGTGGCTCGAACCTTCTCTCATGAAGCAGTCGTGCAGTTGGCCGAGTACGCGTCGGTTCCGGTCATCAATGGTTTAAGTGATGAAGAACATCCATGTCAGGCTCTGGCGGATGCTTTTACACTTATGGAGAAATGGGGAGAGCTGGAAGGGAAAACCCTGGCCTATGTGGGTGATGGGAATAACGTCTGTGTATCTCTCATTCATGCCGCCCTGTTATCTGGGATGTCCTTCGTCGCCATTACCCCCCACTCTCATCAGCCTGACCCAGAGGCCGTGAGAGACTTTGAGCGGTTTTCCAGTTCTTCTTTCTCTGCCCGCTATCAATGGACCGAGTCCCTGCAGGGGCTGCGAGGAGCGGATGTAGTCTATACCGATACCTGGGTCAGCATGGGGCAGGAAGATGAGACCAGAGAGCGAGTTCGAACCTTTCAGGCCTACCAGGTGACCCCTGAAGTCATGGCGTCAACCGGGAAGGATTCCTACTTTATGCACTGTCTGCCTGCCCATCGCAATCAGGAGGTGACCGATTCGGTCATCGACTCGCCTCAATCGCTGGTTTTTGAACAGGCGGAGAATCGGCTTCACGTCCAAAAAGCCCTGCTGCTCTTTCTCCTGGCCCCCAAAGAGCTGGATCGCTACTTTCAGCTTGGGAGGCTTGCCGCCTGGAAGAGCTGACCCGCTGAACAACCTTTCAACCAGCACCTGGCCCGTCGAGACTGAAATTATGTCTCACAGCTCAATTTCTTTGACTTCTATTCTCAGAGTCCAGTATTTTAGGTGAGTTTTACTCGCGGTGGGCGGGCTCAGGTGGTCAGCGGGTCAGGCGGTCAGGGGGTCAGCCGGTCAGGGGCTCAGCCGTCACCTTTAGTCTTGGAGGGAGGATTCAGCATGAGAAGGTTAGTTGTCATTTGCTTGACGGTGGGACTCGCGGCAGGTTCTCTGCTTGCTCAAGCGCAGTCCAATACCGCTGATTTGTTGGGCGTCGTCAAAGATCAAACCGGAGCAGTCCTGCCAGGTGTAGACATTGGGGTCACAAATCTAGCGACCGGGTTCACGCGTTCTGGAGTCACCAACGACGAAGGAGCCTACCGAGTGCCCTTGATTCCACCCGGCGAATATGAGGTTCGGGCCGGACTTCCCGGTTTCACAACCAAAATTTACCCAAGCGTTGTTCTGACCGTGGGACAGTATGCCAATCTCGATATCACCTTGGAGGTTTCACCGGCGGAGACGGAAGTGATAGCGGTATCCAACACTGCCATTGTGGAACGAGAAAAAACCGTTCAGGCTTCGACCATCCAGGAAGTGGAAATCGACAATCTTCCCATTAACGGCCGTAATTATTTGGACTTCACCCTTTTGACTCCAGGTGTGAGCGATAAGAATGCCCTGGTAACCGCGGCAGCGGTTCAGACCCCTACCTCAGGTCTCTCCTTTGCCGGACAGGATCAGAGAAGCAACTACGTGACCATCGACGGTGCCGATAACATGGACGTCATTTCCAATGGGGTGCGCTCTACGCTCAGCCAGGAGGCCATTCAAGAGTTTCAAATCAGCCGCAACACTTTCTCGGCTGAGTTCGGTCGTGCTCGGGCAGGGATGATCAACATCGTTAGCAAGTCGGGCACCAATGACTTTCACGGCAACGCATTTTTCTTCTTCCGCAACAATTCTCTAGACGCTAGAAATGCCTTCGCCTTTGGACCCGGGCGCAGCCCCGTTGACCCTCCCTTTGAACGTTACCAGTGGGGCGGGACCCTCGGAGGTCCTATCGTCGAGGATAAGACCTTCTTTTTCGCCAACTACGAGCGGCTGGATCGGGATGAATCAATCTTTGTGACTTTTCTTGAAGATGAAAGCATTTTCCAAGCGACCCCCTCCCAGCTAGAACTTTTCGCATTTCTAGGTTCGACAGGAGTTCCACCACTGCAACTGCTGGCGGCTGCCTTTATCAATCCGGATGTCGGAGTCTTAAATACGAAGCAGGCCAATTTCCCCGACACTCTCAACCTCTTCCAGAGTGAAAGTGGTGTTTTTCCTCTTACTGCAGATTCGGACACGGTTTCACTGAAGTTGGATCATCAGTTCTCCCAGAACAATCAAA
>JALLOL010000013.1 GCA_027717875.1 Acidobacteria bacterium AH-259-L09
CCAGACCTGCCGAACTCACCTCTCTTTGGACAAGGACGCACCGGAGCGGAGACCCATTGAGCCGCTGGAGGCGGGGAAAGTGATCGAAATCCCCCGGGTAGGCGGACTACATCATCGATATACACGGCTCGCTACGTGAGACAACTATTCTCCAGCATCGAGGTTCACAGTGAAGCATTATCCTCAGCTCTTTGGTGAGATAGGGGTGGAATATCCCTTTGCTCGGAGCTGTCGTGGACCGCTTTGCTTTGCGGGCGCGTCTTTACGGCACGAAACTCCACTTCGTGAATCACGTGTGCAATGGGTGACATGAACATCACTGCTTGCCGCATTCCCTAAACGCCCGGATCGATTAAATAGAAAGGACAGGTGTGAGCTCTGGTCACCGAATAGCTGTTCTGAGGTGGAAGTAAAAAATAATAAAATAATATTCATAATTGGGTCCGGGCCGTGGCGATCCTTGAAAAACCATCTGACAATTGGCATCCTGGTATGGCAGGGATACCCATCTCATCATGTCCACAGGAGATCTGACCTACGAGAAAGGGACGGTTCCTCGGATTGGAATGCTCGCGACGGTCCGGAACCGCCGCGGGATCGTTGCCTCGGTAGAACCCTTCGATGATCCGACAGAGGGACGACTTCATCTGGTGCGGGTCGAGTACACGGACGCGGACGGAAACTTGGAGGACACCATTGTCTGGGAGCGGGAACCCAAGCGGGAGTTAATTGAACCGACCGCCCTGCCCAGCGTGGAGAGCGACCCTCCGATGCCTGGCAGGGACTTTGATGCCTTGGTTAGAGCGGTTCGCTGGAGTGCTCTCACCCCTTATGTCACACCCGAGGGATCCCTGATCGACCCGGACTCCACCATCGCGTCGCCTCTCTTCGGGGCCATTCAGGTTGAAGATTTCCAATTGGTTCCGCTGCTGAAGGCCCTTCACATGCCCCGCGTCTCGCTGCTGCTGGCGGACGACGTCGGGCTGGGCAAGACCATCGAAGCCGGTCTCGTCCTGACGGAGCTGATCATGAAGCGGCGGATCCGTCGCGTTTTGATCCTTTGCCCTGCCTCTCTCCGGCAACAATGGAAGCAGGAAATGGAGGAGAAATTTTCGCTCTCCTTCGACATTATCGACCGTGGGGAAACGCACGCTCTGCAGAAACGCCTTGGGTTGGATGCGAATCCCTGGCGCACGTATCCAAGGATCATTGCCTCCTATCACTACCTGCGACAGCCCGATATCCTAGAGCAATTCCGAGCCGCCTGTCGTCAACCCGAAGGAACGGCCCAGCTCCCCTGGGATCTTCTTATCGTCGATGAGGCTCATAATCTCATGCCCTCGAATTTCGGGGATGACAGTGACTTGGCTAAGATGCTGCGCGAGATCAGCCCCTGGTTTGAGCACAAGCTCTTCCTGACCGCCACTCCCCACAACGGCCATACCCGCTGCTTCTCGGGGTTGTTGGAGCAGCTTGACCCCGTCCGTTTCACCCAGACCAGTGAGTTTACCGATGCGGAAAAGAAGCGGGTCAAACAAACAGTGATGCGCCGTCTCAAGAGTGAAATCAACGAATTGGATGACTCGCTTAAACGACCGCGGCGCTTTCCCGAGAGATATCCTCAACCCATTCCCCTGTGGTTTGGGGCAAAAGAAAAAAAGCTCATCAATGCCTTTGAAAAGTTTCGTCAGGCCGTCAAGACAGCCATCCGTCGATCCAGCAAAACAGAGCAGTTGGCCGGCGTGTTTGCCGTGGAAGTCCTAAACAAACGCCTACTATCTTGTCCCTACACCTTGGCGGAGTCCTGGTCTCGCTTGAAGGAGGGGCTGCGCGAGCAAGAAGCAGCGGAGGCCGCGGAAGTAGCGGCTGCCCGTCGAGCCAGTGAAGAGGATATTGACGACGACAGAGAACGGGAAGGCCGGGCCCAACATGCCGCCAAAACCATCGGTGCCTGGTTAAAGCCTCTCAGTGAGGCAGTGAGCGAAAAGATCGAAGCCATTGACGCGGCACTTTCCGAACTGGGCCTTACCATGAGCGCGGACAGTATTGATTCTCCCCAAGAAGACACCCGCCTGGACCGCCTCCTGGATCTTATTGGCCAGCACCTGCGCCAAGACAGGGAGTGGGTCGACAATGAACGGCTGATTGTTTTTACGGAATATAAGACAACCCTGGATTACCTGGAGAGCCGCTTGAGAGACCGGTTCCGAGACAGCGGGGAAAGAATCCGTGTCCTTTACGGCGGTATGGGTGAGACTCAACGCAATGAGATCAAAGAAGCCTTCAATGACCCAAGTGATCCGGTTCGAGTCCTGGTGGCCACCGATGCCGCTTCTGAAGGATTGAACCTGCAGCAAACGGCACGGCTGCTGCTCCACTACGAAATTCCGTGGAATCCCTCCAGACTGGACCAGCGGAATGGGCGGCTCGATCGACACGGCCAGGCTCGTGATGTCACTGTCTTTCACTTTACCAGCGAAGAAGATGCCGATTTGAAGTTTCTGGGTTATGTCGTCGGAAAGGCGCACAACATCCGCGAAGACCTGGGATCCATGGGAGAAATCTTTGACGCTGCCTTTCAGAGACGCTTTGTCGATCTGGAGGACACCGACCGGGTCACTCAAGACCTGGATGCGGACCTGGAAACGTGTCGCGGGCAGGCCAAGATCGAGACTGGAGAAACACCCAGCGGTGTCGATCAAGTCCAGGACATTTCCAAGTTTCGAGAGGAAATCGATCTCTCACCCGACACCTTACGGAACACATTGGAGGTTGCTCTTGGAATCGGCCTCGATCACGAACCGCTGGCGGGGCCCGATGAGAAGGCGCGATTCAACGTCGTTCTACCCCTGCCGCGCTGGGAGTCGCTCATTGATGACTATCTGAGGATTCGAACCAAGATGGAGACTCTCGGACGCTTGCCCAAAATCATTTTCGACCCACAGAAGTTTGTACAAAAGGTGGGTGAGCGGCCCATCTTTCGTCCCGCCAAAGACACAAAATTACTGCACCTGGGCCATCCGATGTTTCGCCATGCACTGGCTGTTTTCTCCCGGGCTCGTTTCCCGGGAGCAGGTGGAGACTTTTCCGCCAGCCGGTGGACCGTCCGTCACGGAGCGGTTCCCCAGGACTGCGAGGCTTTGGTGCTCCTGACAATCGAAGAAATGGCGACCAACGAACTCAGAGAACCCTTCCACCATTGGGTTTACACCATGCGCTTCCCGGTGCAAAACAGCCGGCTCCAGGAACCACTCCCCTACACTCCTCCCAACCAGGATACCTTGACCACCTCCAATGTTGGCCAGGAAGGAAAACAAAAAGCACTGTCCCTCTGGGACGAAGTCCGCCTGGAACTGCGCGATTTCTTGAAGTGCCATGCAGAGCAGGTCACTGGGAAAGTTCAACAGAAGCTCAAGCAGGGTAAAGAGCAAGCTCTTAAGAATGAGAAAGACCATTTCGAGGCTCGGCTGAAGGAAGTCGAAGCAGCTCTCAAGGACACGACGCGCAGGAAGCTGGAAAAAGAGCGAGATACCCTCCTTCAAAAGCGACGCCAGCTCAAACTGTATGTAGAACTCACCCGGGCCGAAGAAGAAAGGCTGCGTGAGATTGAAGATGAACTTCAAAGACGGAGCTCCCACTATCAAGACCTCCTCAACTATTTGCGCGAGGAGCAGCAGCGGGTGATCGAGCGGTTGATTCCCCGCCGCTACGAGATGCGTGATCAAGTCCGGGTGTTTCCTATTGCAGTCGAGATTCGTCTTCCGCAGGTGGTTCACTGATGCCGACGCAACTGGTGGATCGCTATCCCTGGTGGGCCGCGCTCAAACATGGTGGATTGCTGATTTCCCCATCCAAGCTCCAGGAGTTCTTTCCTCCTGAGGCAGAATCTCTGCCCAGGTATCAATCGGATCGGCTCAGACGGGAAGTGACGCGCTTCCAGGAAAACGGTGGTGCTCATCTGGGTGAGCTTTTGAATACGGTTCTGGAAGAGATACTGGATCTTCCGTCCCAGCACTGGATGAAAGGAACCGCGGTCGACACCAGTTGGTCACAGTATCTGGCCACCCGGGAAATCCTGAAGCCGCGCCGTCTCTGGCAAGGGCCGGACGGTGGAACGCTTCCGGTATTTGTGGCCACGGATGCGAAAAAGATCGGCGTCGGACGGGGCCGGCGAGCAGTCTCCCGTGTGGTCGAGTGGCTCAGAAAGTCCGATCAAAAGCTCGCCCTGCTCACCAACGGCTGGCAGTGGCGTCTCATTCACGCCGGTGCGGACTACGATGCCTGGTGCGAATGGGACGCTGGCCTCTGGTTTGAAGAAGGGGTTCCCAGTGCGCAGGTCGATGCACTTCGACTGCTGCTGGCCGAAAAGAGTCTCACACCCCAAAAGGACGGTCGCGGCCCCTTGTTGGAGGCGATCCTGGCCTCCAGAAAAGGACAGGCAGAACTCTCCTCGACCCTGGGGGAACGGGTTCGCCAGGCGGTCGAGATCTTAATCCGTGAGTCCAGTACAGCCTTGAACAAAGCCGGTCTCGTCACTGATGACCGCACCGTATACCGGGACATTTACATCGCCGCCTGCCGCATCATCATGCGCTGCGTGGTCATCCTTTTTGCGGAAGCCCGCGAGCTTCTCCCGCGGGAGAACCCAATTTATGACAGCTCCTATGGTCTTCAGGCCTTGCGCGAACAGCTGGAACGCCAGGCCGCCGGCCGCGGTGAAGAGCGCTTACGGCATGGTTTCAGCGCTTGGCCCAGGATGCTCTCACTGTTCCGACTTGTCTATGAGGGCTCTGGGCATGAAGCTCTTCCTGTTGTCCGCTATGGTGGCGACCTGTTTGCACCTGGAGATCCTTCCTCTGATCGGCTTTCCAGAGCCATTGCCGCTTTCGAAGACGCCTCCAATGAACCCAACGATGCCGTCATCTATCGCATCCTGAGACTCCTTTGTCTGAGTCAGGTGAAAGTACGCCAAGGACGGAGTTCGACCTGGGTCATGGCGCCAATCGACTTTTCCGATCTTTCTTCCGAGTACATTGGCATCCTCTATGAGGGACTGCTCGATTATGAGCTGCGCCGGGCCGGGGATGAGCCCATGGTTTTTCTCAACCTGGGAGACCAGCCGGTGCTGCCGTTTTCTCGGGTCGACACCATGACGAACAAGAACTTGGCCGAGCTGGTAGGCAAACTTCGAGAGCGCAGCAAGTCGAGCCTTCTCGCGGAGGCCGACGAGGAGGAAGAAAAAGAGGAAGACACGGAACTGGAGCTTGATGAGAAGGAGATAGCTGAAGAAACCGAGGAAGAAGAGGAAGTACAGACGGAACAGAAGACCGAAGAGTTGGACGACAACCACCGGGTCATCGAAGAGATGGTTCAGATCTGGGGTGAGCGAGCGGTGAAAGCAGCCAAAATTGTGCCCTATCCCAAAGATGACAGTGACCCACTTGCCCGTGAAGCCTTCCAGGAGAATGTTCAGAAAGCAGCCCGCAATCTGGTGTCCCGTATCGTCATGCCCGGCGAGTGGTTTCTGGTCCGCTGGGGGGGAACCCGGAAAGGTTCGGGGACCTTCTATACTCGCCCCCAGTTGGCGGGTCCCACGGTTCACCGAACGCTGCGACCCCTGGCTTACGAAGCGCTTTCGGGAACCTCGGACAACGCAGATCCCGGAGAGTGGAAACCCAAAAAGCCTGAGGAAATCCTGGGGCTCAAAGTGTGCGATCCAGCTATGGGATCGGGATCGTTTCTGATCTCTGCTCTGCGTTTTCTAGTCGATGCTTTGCTGGAGAGTCTCCACCAGCATGAGCGATTGAAACCCTCCCCAGACAGGACTATCTGCAAGCTGGCCGATGGCTTGCCGCTGGATCAGCCT
Organism: Acidobacteria bacterium AH-259-L09; assembly: GCA_027717875.1. The sequence continues at coordinate 5,867 of JALLOL010000013.1, forward strand.
TCTCAGGAAACCTTGCCCGTCCCCCTGGATCATCCCGACTTTGAGGACCGCCTCCGGGCGCGTCTGAAGCGCCACGTGGTTGAACGGTGCCTCTATGGGGTCGATATCGATCCCCTGGCCGTGGAACTCGCTAGGATGGCCCTTTGGATCGAGACCATGGACCGGACCCTTCCCTTTGGTTTTTTGGACCACAAGCTGAAGTGCGGAAATTCGCTGGTGGGCTGCTGGTTTGACCGATTTCAGGACTATCCCGTGATGGCCTGGGAGCGAGAAGGGGGTGACAAAAACCACGATCGCTTTGTTCACCACTACCGAGAATACGAGGTCAGGCGCGGGAAACATAAAGGGGAGATCAAAAAGTCCGGTGATCAGTGGACTGCTGCGATCAAGGGCGTGCGAAACGGCCGGATCAAGTCCGAACTGGAGGACTGGATCACGGGCCAGAGGGCCTTCGCGTTTTTAAGGGATGGACAGACGCCGGAGGGGATTCATGATCGCGCCATGAAGATTTCGGAGGAACTCCACGATCTTCCGGTACATGAAACCGAACAGCGCGCCGTGATTTACCAGCAGGAAATCGCCAATGATCCCGATTTCCGGCGACTCAGACATGCCTTTGATACCTGGTGTGCCGTCTGGTTCTGGCCTGCCGATTTGCTCGATCTGGCACCTACGCCATCAAACTTCCTGCAACCTTCACAGCAGACTCAAGAGATGGTGTACAGCCTGGCAGAGGAGCACCGATTCTTCCACTGGGAACTGGAATTTCCGGATGTCTTCCGCGGGCCGGAGGATGGATTCGATGCCGTTCTGGGAAATCCGCCCTGGGAGATTCAGAAGCCAAATTCCAAGGAGTTCTTCTCGAATGCTGATCCGCTCTATCGCACCTATGGGAAGCAGGAAGCCCTGGATAAGCAGCGCGAGCTTTTTGAAAACGAAGAAATTGAGCGGGAGTGGCTCAGCTATTGTGCCAGGTTGAAAGCCCTTTCCAACTGGAACAAGCACGTCGCGTCTCCTTTCGGAGACCCAGAAGAGGGAGGTCCCAAGTTCTCGATCAGTCGCTCGGCAAAAAAGACCGAGACGCTGCATCGGCAGTGGCGCGAGCGGCGGCGCAAGCGGAGCGGCTATGCCGATCCAAGACATCCCTTCCGTCATCAGGGGTCGGCAGACATTAACACCTACAAAATGTTCCTAGAGGCTGCTCACGTTCTGATAACAGAAAATGGCTATCTGGGGATGCTCACCCCTTCTGGTCTTTACACGGACCTCGGCTCAACGAGCCTGAGGGGACTGTTTCTCAATCGCTGCTCCTGGAAATGGCTGTTCGGTTTTGAGAATCGAGAGAAGGTTTTCGATATCGACAGCCGCTTCAAATTCTGCCCGGTGATTGTTCAGAAAGGTGGTCAGACAACGGCCATCCAAGCCGCTTTCATGCACCGCTCTTTGGAGGATTGGGAAGAGGCAGAGAAACACGCTTTAGATTACCCGGCTGCACGCATCCACCAATTCAGCCCCAAATCCAAGGCGATTCTGGAGATTCGCTCCCAAAGAGATCTGGAGGTTCTGAACAAGCTCTACTCCAACGGGGTGCTTTTGGGCGATGAGAGTTCCGACGGCTGGAACATCAAATATGCCACCGAATTTCACATGACCAACGATTCCCACCTCTTCCCGCCCCGGCCCCAGTGGGAAGCCAAGGGCTATCGCCCGGACGAGTACGGCCACTGGCTCAAAGGCAACTGGCAGGACTACGACGGGCCCAGATCGATTCTGAAGCGCAAGCGTGGGTTGGTCCTCTCTCAGGATGGCACACGGGTGATTCACGTGGATGAGATCGAGGATGTGGCCCTGCCGCTCTATGAGGGCCGTATGATCGGTCAGTTTGATTTTAGTGAAAAAGGGTGGGTGAGCGGGAAGGGACGGAGTGCCGTTTGGAGGGACCTCAATTTTGATGGCAAGGTAGTGGAACCGCAATACCTCATGGCCTGGTCCGATGTGGGAGATTGCGATAAAAGCTACCCGTTTCCAAAAGTCTCCTACATGCGAATCAGCTCAGCTACAAACTCACGAACGACAATATCAACATACCTTCGGACAGTACCAGCTGGAGACAGTGTCTTCTTCTTTCGTTCTGCCTCAAAGTCTGCTGTTGATTGTTTGGCGATTGTTGGTTTTTTCAACTCTTTTGTTTTCGACTACCAAGCCAGAAATCGACTCGGTGGACTCAACATGAGTGAGTTTGTAATGATCGAGACTGCTTTGCCCACCAAGAATTTGATCCGGAAGTATTTCAGTTCTGTGATGCTTCACCTACTGGGCTTGAGCTTGCCACACCATAATTTTGCTCAGGACTGGATTGAAGTTGGAATTTCAAAGTGTGCCGAATTTTCCTGGCGCGAGGTGTGGGCCATCACGAAGCATGAGCGAGTGCGAAAACGTTGTCTGTTGGATGCCGTGATGGCCCAACTATACGGTTCGGATTACGGTGACTTTGCATACATCATGAGAGATTGTAACCACGCTTCCAGCCAGCTCTCACTGAGCGATATTGCCAGGAAACTGGATCCCAAAGGTTTCTGGCGTGTGGATAAAGACAAAGACCCCGAACTCCGCCACACGGTCTTGTCCCTGGTGGCGTTTCACGATCTGAAGGAAAAAGGTCTTGACGAGTTTCTAAACCAAAATCACGGTGAGGGCTGGATGATCCCGGAGCAGTTGCGCTTGGCCGACTATGGTTTGGGCCATGACCACCGAGCCAAGGAATACCAGCCGGTCGCTTCCCGACTGGGTCCACGGTTTTACGATTGGCAATTGGAGCAGAGTGCAGAGGAGTCCTGGGAAGAGTGCGAAGCCCACGCCGAGCTGATCCAGAAGATCGTGCCGCCGCCTCCCGAAGAGGAAACATCCGAGGAGGCTCCAGACGAAAAGGAAGTGGCAAAAGACCTTTTTGGTGATCCTTTGAAAACGGATCTGTTTGGCAACGTGGTTTATCCCAAGTCTCGCAAGAGGTGACGGAATGCTCAATCCCATCACCTATACAGAAAAGGTGGTTCGAGATTTCCTCCGCTACCAGCTCACCACCTATCCCTTTGCGGATCGGGATCTTCATGATCAGATGCGCCGGGTGCTGAGTCTCGATCAGACCCGCTACACACCGCTCATGAAAGGTCCTTACATCAGCCTCAGCCGCTCCTTCCGTCAAGGCGCGCAGGTCTCCGATCTGGTCAGCGAAGATCTTCTTCATCCTCACCTGACCAATCTCGCCGAGCACAAGAGTCTCTACGGTCACCAGGAGACAGCACTTCGAGCCATAGCGCAGGGAAAGACCACTCTCATCTCTACCGGGACGGGTTCGGGGAAAACCGAATGTTTCTTGTATCCCATCATCAGTCGTTGTCTGAAACTGCGAGACCAGGATGCTCCTCCGGGCATCGTCGCCGTTATTGTCTATCCGATGAACGCGCTGGCGGAAGATCAACTGGGCCGCCTGCGTGGCCTTCTCGTCGGAACCGGCGTGACCTTTGGGATGTACATCGGAAAAACCCCGGGGCTGGCCTCAGGCGTGCCGGGCGAACGTCTCCCACCCACCGCCTCCAAAGCCGATTACCGGGCGAAAGTGGATCAGCTGCGTGCTACCAACGACAATCGAGCCGTGCATCCCGCGGAAGAGCGACCCTCCCGGGAAGAGATGCGGACCAAGAATCAGCAGCCGCGCATTCTGCTCACGAATGTCAAGCAGCTTGAACTCCTCCTCACTCGCCAGCAAGACATCGAGCTCTTTGAAGGCATTCAGCTTGACTACTTGGTGTTTGATGAAGCCCATACCTTCAGGGGAGCATCCGGGGCTGAAACCGCTTGCTTGGTTCGCCGTCTGCGCACCTTTTGTGGAAAAGATCCGGAACAAACGGTTTGTATTGCCACTTCAGCCACCATCGCGGATCCCGACCGAGGTGAGGAAGCCGGCAAAGATTTCGCCGCTCGCTTCTTCGGCGTCGTGAAGGAGAATGTGGCTCTGGTAGGGGAGGAATACGAGCCCGATCTTTGGTCGGAGACTCGAAAAGTTCCCGCACCGCTTCCCGGAGAGCCCGCCATTCATCTGAACACTATTTTGGAAGTCGTCTCAGGTGTGGAGGAGGAGCCTCCGACCGCCGAGAATCTGCGCCTGCTCAAAACCACTTATCAGACCATGACCGGCGCGGAATTGGATCTCGATTACTGGGAAGAAAGTCTGTATGAGACTCTCTCGGCCAACGAAGCCCTCTACCAGATCTCGGAAATCCTGCGAGCGCCGCTGCCGCTGGCTGATTTGGTGACAACGCTTGAAGAGAAGCTGGGCCGCAAGGTGCCTGAAGAGGAAGTCTTGTGCTGGCTGGCGCTGGGCGCGGCCGCAAAGAGGGATGGACGTCCGCTGCTGCGCCCAATAGTGCATGCCTTCGTGCGAGGAGTCAGCGGAGCAGTCGTCACTTTCCCGAGGGATCACACTGGCCCTCGCCTTTGGCTTTCGGCCGAAGACGCATCCGAAGAAGACCAGGATGGTTTCTTCCGCCTGCCGATTCTCACCTGCACGACCTGCGGTCAGCACTACTTTGAGCACTTTACAGCCGATTTCCACTTTTTTGGAGCTGTCCCCGAGGGAGGAGAAGCGATTGAAGATCGAGCTATCTGGAGACCCCAGGAGGGACCCCTGGGAGGACGACGTCTGATTCTCCTGGACCGGTTGGTGGGCGGTGTCGAAGCTGATGGAGATGAGGAGAACGAGCCATCTATCCCGCCCCACACAGTTCCAATTCACTTTTGTCGCTTTTGCGGTACGCTTCATCCTGAGGAACGCAAGCTCTGCGACGGGTGCGGAAGAGAAGACGCGCTGGTGGGTCTTTTTGGGGTTCGACAGAACCAGGACACACCCGAAAAACTGGTCTCCTGTCTTTCCTGCAAGGCAACCGGCTCCAGACGCATCGGTGAACTTCGGGAACCCGCCCGCCGGGTGAGGGCGGTAACGGTCTCGGACGTGCATGTTCTTGCCCAAAGCATGATTCAGCACGCCGAGAGGCGCCGGCTACTGGTCTTCACCGACAACCGCCAGGATGCCGCTTTCCAGGCTGGCTGGATGGCCGATCATGCCCGGCGGTTTCGCCTGAGGGCACTTATGTATGAAAAGCTCCGGGAAGGACTTATTTCCATCGGAGATCTCACCGCTTATCTGGACCGCCGACTGGATCAAGCTGACGATCTATCCGAGTCTCTGATCCCGGAAGTGTGGATGGTGGAGCGAAAGAACTTTGCTCCCAGAGAACACGCCCGGGAAAGAAAATATTTCCTTCGCATCCTGGTTCTCCGTGAAGTCGCGACCGGGAAGCGACAGCGATTAGGTTTGGAACCCTGGGGTCGCTTGAAGGTTCGCTACGAGGGACTCAATGACAACCTGCCATTTTTTCAGGACTGGGCGTCGAGGTTGAACTGCGATGCGGGAGAACTAGTCGAGGGGGTAGCCTGCCTTTTGGACAACTACCGGCGTGGGCGTATCCTCCTCGATCGCGACGGAAGAATCTTTTCGCGATACTGGCGCGACGGCGATCGTGAAGTCCAGCGGGGTTACCTCCCTGCCTTTCCCGGCGGACCGCAGGGTTTGAAATTCCAGAGAGATCCGGGAGACGACTCACGGTGGATCAAGCAGATCCTGAATCAGCGTGGCGACACTCCTGCACGGCAGGCCGCTCGAAACTGGGGAATGGCCGCCGAGGACATCGAGGATTTTCTGAACGAGTTGTGGAAGCTTCTCACTGACGAGTTGAAGCTGTTGGTGCCCGTGAGCTTGACGGGCTTCAGGGGCCGCGCACTGCCTGGGACCGCGGGCGCTCATCAGATGGATGCCGATCGAATCCGTCTGGAGCCTCATCAGGGTCTCTGGCGATGCAATATGTGCCGCAGTGGCTTTACTCGAGACACGCCTGGGCATGTGTGCATGACCTGGCGCTGTTCCGGGACGCTCGCCTTTGAGCGCGAAGATCCCGACAATTTCGACTTGTCCATGCTTGACCGGGAGTTCGTCATGATCCGGCCCAAGGAGCACTCTGCTCAGGTCCCGCCCGAGGAACGGGAAAAACTCGAACGGCTCTTTAAAAGCGACAGCGAGCAGGTCAATAGCCTCGTGTGCACGCCGACTCTGGAGCTGGGTGTCGATATTGGGACGCTGGATGCGGTTTTGATGAGGAATGTGCCCCCCCTGGCCTCTAACTACTGGCAGCGTGCCGGACGGGCTGGACGCCGGCACCGAATGGCGATGAACACGACCTATGCAAGGCCCGCCAGCCACGATCGGGCCTATTTCGTCGATCCCTTGAAGATGTTGGGTGGATTGATTGAGCCACCCAGCTTCAATTTACGAAACGACGTGATGGTAAGAAAACACGTCCACGCCGCTGTTCTGACGTACCTGTTTCAATTGACTCGAGAGGACAGCGACCTTTCGCAGGTGGAAACGGAGGAACTGGTTAGGGTCTTAGCGGACTGCTTTCCGACTTACGTCAAAGACTACTTGTTTGAGGCGGATGGAACCATCCGGTCGGCCCCTCTGGATGTGTCCTCTTTAGATAGGGTAGTCACGAGACATTCCAAAATAATTGTCCCCTATCTAAGGGAAATCTTCACTCAAGGTTGGCCTGAAAAAGACTCGGTCGTCGTGAAAGAGGAAATATTAAGTCAGTATCTCACGGAAATGGGTGAGGAGCTGAAGAAAGTGATCTCCCGATTGTGGTACCGCCTTCACTGGGCCATGGATCAGCTGGAACGATTGGGTGAAGTCAGACGAAGCCAAGGGACGCTGGATGCGGCCGAAGAGGCTCTCTGGAACCGCTGCGACCGTCTGATCAAAAAGCTAAAAGGGATTACCAGTCGAACCCGTCTGGAGCACGAAGGTTACGATGACACCTACACTTATAGTGTGCTGGCGGTCGAAGGGTTTTTGCCCGGCTATGGTTTAGACACAGGAGCGATCGTTGCCTACCACCAGGCTCCCCGTTTTGAATTCGCGCTTCAGGATTTTGCGGTTCACAGGCCCACCGGCCTGGCGCTGCGCGAGTATGTCCCCGGAAACGTTATTTATGCCAACGGCCACCGCTTCTTCCCACGATTTTTTCAGTTACAAGTAGTTGAGCCGACAATCTTTCGGGTGGACACGGCAAATCAAGCGTTAGTTGAGATGGGTGCAGGTTCCCCAGCGGGTGGGCTGGGTCTGAGCGCTCAGGAATTGCAAGGGGTTCCCGTCTGTGACGTCGACTTGCCCCACCATTCTCAAATTAGTGATGAGGAGGATTATCGCTTCCAATTACCGGTCGCCATTTATGGATATGAGCAGCCCCGGCACGGAGAAGGAAGGGCTTTCCGTTGGGGCGATATGCACGTGGATTTTAGAACGGGGGTTCATCTGCGCATGGTGAACGTCGGACCGGCGAGCCGGATTCGAACCGATGGCCAGTTGGGTTATCCGGTTTGTTTGGTCTGTGGCCAGAGCCGCTCCCCTTATGCCTCCCAGGCAGAACTCGACCATTTCAGACAGGACCACCGGCAAAGGTGTGGGAAACAGGTGGGGACCGTAGGGTTTTTTGCCGATGTCGTGGCGGAGGCTCTTCGAATCCGCTCCTGCTCGAGCCGGGAAGACGGTTACAGTGTGATGGAATCGCTTCGCTTTGCTGCCGCACGAATCCTGGAGATGGAAAACGACGATTTACAGCTTCTGGCCATCGGACGAGCTGGGGAAGAGGCGATTGACATGCTTCTGTATGACCCGATGCCTGGAGGTTCGGGTCTGATCGAGCTAATGCTGTACCGATGGACCGAGATCGTGACCACGGCACTCGAGATCGTCGAAGATTGCCCTTCTGCCTGCCAGTCCTCCTGCACAGACTGCCTGCTTACGTTTCGAAACGCTTACTATCACCGCTATCTGAATCGCCATAAGTCCGTGGAACTGCTTAAAAAGTGGAGCCACTCGCTGGTCTTCAGCCACGATATCCCTGCTCAGCTTCCCAGCACGGCGCCCGAAGCCAAACCGGTCAACATTGCCGAGAGTCGGCTCCAGCGGATGCTAAAAGAGGCGGGTTTTGAAGAGGGGCAGCCGCAAAAGGGAATCGACCTCGGAAGGCCTCTGGGGACCACGACTCCGGATTTCTTCTTTGAAGATCCAAGTGATCGTTCTGAGGGAGTGTGTATTTATCTAGACGGTCTCAGTGAGCACATCCACGGCAACCCTGCTACCAGACAGCGCGATCGCCAGATTCGCGAACAGCTCCGCAGCCAATTCTACGAAGTCATCGAAATCCCCTATAGCGATCTGTACGACCGCGACGCCATGCAAAGAAATTTTTATCGACTTGGAAGGATATTGTTGGGTAAACAGCAGGCGGAGCGCATCCGCGAGCAATCGGACTGGTTCGAAGGTATTGGAAACACAGAAGAAGTCTCCGACAGCGTTGATTGAAACGAGGCATCATGGGAGACCTTGGCAGATCAGTGAAAGATGTCGATGATTTCTTGGTAGGCGGCAGAAAGTTTGCGCCACAGCTTTTTCTGTTCTGGTTTTTTCAGATAAGAAGTACGCCCTCCGCCTCTCATTTCGTAGGGGTGAGAACCTGGAATCTTGTTTCTTCGATCATTGCATTCGCGAAATGCATCACCAAGAGTAGGGTAGTTTCTTGAGAATTGCTTGTTAGGATCCAACAGCGATCCAAAACTAATCGCTTCCCCACGCCAGTTTAACGTTCTGACCAGACCGGGCAGGTTTTTCTCTCGTAAGCGTTCTTGTATTGCCAAGAACAAAGCGTGGTTGAAAGAGTTTTGGTAGCTGAGCCAAACCGATCGGCCAGAATCAAACACCGGGTCAGCCTGACACAGAAGCTTTTGCGCATGAGCATATTCAGACTGGAAAACAGAACGCCAGCCCTGCCAGAAGTCAACCGCATATCGGTTTGCGAGGATCTCTCCTATCGGATCAGCAGGACCTCCGGTGGATTGGATTATACCGATTGCTTGAAACACATGTTGTGTTTGACTGGGCAGTTCACTTGGAAGGATGCCGTAATCCTGTGAGTTTTTGTTCTGCCGCGCTAACTGTTCTGCGAGCGATGTACTGGCTTCAAAAGCTGACCTTTTCAAAATGCGAGATACTACCCCGTCTGGCTCTTTAAAACATCGATCGGGCAATACTTCCGCAAGTAGTCCCTGCAGCAATGGATTGTCCTGATGTTTGACAAACTCTGCATATCGACCCAACCCTTCAAGTTCTGCTCGACATAAGAAATGAAGTGCACCCCATTTCGTTGAAAAATTGACCCCGTATTTTGTTGCGTCAGCGATCGCTTCGTCGATCAGATGTTGGAAAGCCGATCCACGCATCATCCTCGCCAGCACATGCCATAATTCGCCCCGCACGTACTCGTAAGGGGTCTTTCTGAGTGTCTCAAGACAGGTTTCGACTATTTTTCGGGAGCTCCTGTAATGGTTGAGGTAAAAGGCAAACACATCGATTTCCTCGGGATGTCTCGGCAATAGTCTTAAAACGTAAGTCAGCAGCTTTTGGCTTGGCTCCGCACGGTAAAGGACATAGCGAACTCGGCTCTTGTCTGTTATGTGTTGAGGGCGTCCGTCCAAAGCCTTTCTGAGCAAGAAGACGGCCTCTCGCTCTGGGAGTTCCAAGGTCTCTTCTTCCTGTTCCCTCTCGGGTGGGGTAAGGCTTGGTAAGCTGCCGACAGCTTCCTCCACTGATTTCGTTCTCTTGATCACAAATTTTGCACTTTGAGGGATGACGCCCCTATCACGACATAGGACTTCCAGTTGGATCGCCGCCTTCCGAACCTCGGTTTCAGTTTTTCCAAAAAGCCGAATGTCGTCAACATATCGAACAAACTTTACTCCGTCTGCTGCAAGTTTACCGTCAATTGGAAGCAAGAAACACTCTGCCAGGAAATCCGATGCGATTGGACCTTGCGGGATACCGTGCCCGAAAGATGAACTCGTCTTCTCCGCACTCCAGATCTTTAGCCACCCCTGAACGTTTGTTCGTATTTCATATCCGCCGTTAAGAGGAAAAAGAGTTTTTAACAGAAGTTCGTGTGAGATCGTGTCGTAAAAGGCAGCTAGATCGAAGTTAGCTATCCAGACAAATCCCTTTATAAAATTTCGTTCGACAACTTGCGAAAATCGGCGATAAGTGTCTCGCCAACTTGTGAAAAAGAAGATGCTATCCCTCTCTTTGTTCGGGACATTGCTGAATACATACTTAAGCTCAAGTGGTCTTCGACGTTCACCAAGCTTCTTGGCAAAGATCTGGGCTGTTGCTTGGAGCAGAATTTGGTCTTCCAGGGACAGAAGCGTCAGCGGTCTCTGCAGTCCAGAAGGTTTCGGTAGGTAGATTCGAGTTGGCTCATTCGCTTGGAAACTGCCGCCCTTCAGCCGGAGATGAAGATCCCGAAGATTTGCGTTCAGCGCCAGCTCATAAGAGCGGTACAGGTCCCGGAAGTATCGTTTGTAATGGAGATTCTGGCCTGTAGTGATTCTTCTCCAGGCCAGTTGGAGATTATTCCGTGAAATCAGGGTCGAGAACTTCATTTTGGCCCATATCTTTCTTTCAAGTAGTTGATGCTTGATGAACAGACTATCCCAGGTTGGTACTCTAGACTTTCCAGTGTGTCAATTGGTTTCAGTATTTCCAATTGAACTGTCTTCAGATAACTGTTGCCGACAAGTCTGAGCACTCGTAATCTAAGGAAGAGTGTCCTTTAAGCAAAGCGCGGTCGCTATTAAGGTCCATTGTGCGTAATAAACCCTGTGTTAAGATATTTTCACTCCATTGAGAACCTTCACATTCACTCAGGAGCTTTTGATCCCCAGGGTTGTCGTTTCTATTTATTCCGTACCGCGGCGGTTGTGGTTGGCCTGCTATACACGTTCGCAGACGCTCGGCAGCGCGCTGGAGGCAAGCGTTAATAAATTGTTTTGGTCTGGTAAAACAGGAGGGAGAAAAGGTTACGAGGGAGAAAGGTTACTGTCCCCTTCTTGTCCTTAGCGTTGTGTCCCCTATAAATGTGGCGACATCCCAGAATTGGGCCTGCCTCTCGGGAGGTTTCGGACAATGAATCGGTAGGCCCATGGACCAGCGGCGAGTAATGCGAGGGCGCCGATCCACCACTCAGACTGGAATTCAGAGAGTGTGTAGCTGTGTCCGGGACCTCGGGCTAAGGACTCTCCAAGATGCAGTAGCCAACCCAGACTGTTGCTCACAATGTGGATACAAATGGGGATCAGAAGAGAGCCGCTCCGTATATATACCACAGAGGTAACGAATCCAAAGACGAAAGCACCCAAGATGTCGACATGGGCTATGGCAAACACGGCTGAAGAGACCCACACCGCCGCGGCCGTGCCCCATCGTACAGTCCAACATCGTAGGAGAACACCACGAAATACGTACTCCTCAATCACCGGAGCGAGCACTGCAACGAGAAAAAAGCTCGCAAGGTTAGGAACGAGTGAAAAGGTTCCGCTCTCAAAAATGACAATGGGGGGCCTCTCCAGGAGCCACCAGGAAGTAAACTCGGGGGCAAGATAAGAAAGTGGGAGGTACAATAGCCACACGGAACCTACTGATAGTGCAACCAGCGGAATTACCCGATACAGGTTACACCGGATCAGCCCCCTCGTGGGTAACGATCCGAAGATCTCACGGTGATTCACTCCACGGCTCCTAACGTACCACGAGACTGTCAGGCCAGAGGCGGCGTACGCCAGAGCTTCAAAGGCGGTATCGGGCCAGAATGAATACGGATCCCAGAAGTCAGGAAGCACGCTATCGACAAGTATGTAGGCACCGACAAAACTGACAAATAAGAGGAGTAGAACAGATGCGCCGCGCACAGAGCCCAATCCATTGGTTAAGTTCATCGGGGTTGGACGGAACCGTCGCCTAACGGTAATCACAAAAAAAGCAATGATGAGTACAACTACAACGATAGGTGACAAAAATTTTCCTTAACTCATGCATTCTTTATTGATTAACGGGGGATCGTTCAGTCGCGGTTCGGCTGAATAAAGCAGCCTAAAAAAATTCTGGTTCTCCTCTTCCCAAAGATAGCAGCGATCGTATACTAGGTGGTAAGACGGGATGTCTACGGCTATCAATAGCATCATCATTATGGGGATACCCTACGGAATTAACAGCTGGCAGCAGATAGACAAAGCTTTTACTCTACTCAGCCTAGATCGCTTGAACACTTACTTTCGGTAAGTCGCCAGTAGGAATGGTGTTCAAGCCACCAAGAAGCGGTGTAGGAGAAAACCAATTCCGATCCAAAACGCCACTCCAACCCAAAAGCTCAACTCTTTAAGCACTGTCCAGCCACTAGAATCTTCAGCAAGTTTCCAGCGTGGACTATGCCTGCCGAACGTCACGATAAAAAGGACGATTTCCCCGGTGTAAATGCAGAGGACCCGCACAACACCCTCGATCAATAACTCAATAACTTCGAGCATATCTCTACCGCTGGTCCTTATTATAGAGTACTGTTTAGACAGCTCACCAACTGAGGCAAGGCAAAATACCGATGTTAAACCGTGCCCATTGAGGCTTCGCTGAACCACAAAAATATTTGAAGGATGCCTTGTAGTCATATTGCATTCACTTTCCGATCAAGCCCAGATTTATGGAGGCTATAGAGAGCAAGAATTACAACTGTAAGAAATCTGGAAGCCCAACTATGACAAAACAGGCACGGAGATGGTCAGGGGAGATCGTTAAGCCAGGCGGTGGCCTTCAATAAGAAAATCCAAGTCAATTGGGCTGATCCATCTTCTGGGCTAGCCAAAATTAAAGGATCGTGCGTTCTTAGAGCGGACCCATTTTCGGACCAGACACAAATAGGGAATAGCCCGTTAAGAACTGAACTACCCGCCGGGCGCTTCAGTAGGATCACGAGGGACGGGGCATATCGGGGCGTCTCCTGTGATTCGGGGGTCTGTCGGATCTGGATCCTGCTCATTTGGGACACCATCTCCATCCTTGTCAAAATCCTCCCAGTTAGGCTGGCCATCGTTATCCAGGTCAGAGTCGACCAGATCAGGTATGCCATCTTTGTCGAGATCCCTATTTTTTAGCTTCTCTATTAACTCCCGTTCTCCTGCACCCAATCCGCCCTCTGAGCCCATTTTTGCCGCTCTTCTGGTGCTGGATATGCCACGTATTATTCCCTTTATTAATTCGATGAGGAATCGTCCAGCTTGCTTTCCACTCGGGTCAGTGAAGTTGATTGGATTATTGCGAACATAAGAATAAAGATTGATGTCTCCTCCGACCAAACCGATAGGGTCCTCATTGATAAAGCGGCCGAGACGGGGATCATAGAGGCGAGTCCGGTAGAAATACAGACCACTTTCCGGATCAAACTCGCGTCCTGTGTAGGTGTGAGGATTCGGCAGAGTCCCTACCTCTAGCACTATCTGTCCAAACGAGTCATACACATAGGTTCGTGCAACCGCTCCGACAGAATCTGTCATCTCGGTCACACTGCCCAATCCATCCGCTTGATAGAAGAATCGCTCGCTGACTTCAAACGTGTCGCTGGAATCAAGGTCGCGCTCCATGATCAGTGGCTCATCGATGCCGGGGCCGTGGGTGTAGCGGGCGACGATGTTGTTGCTACCGTCTAGCTCGAGCAGAATATCCTCTTGATCGTAAATATAACGGGTCACGGTGGTTGTGACGTCAACGATCTCTTTCTCAATCCGCCGGCCTAACCCATCATATTTGTAGTTCACAATAACCCCGTCCTCAGGGACCACGCGGATCAGCTGGTTCTCTACGTCGTACTCAAACTGGGTGACGGCAGCTGTGAGCTTATTGGTCTTTTCCATCTGGTTGCCGTTGGTATCGTAGGCGTAGGTGAAGGTGTCATCCTCGGTGAGCTGGTTGGCTGTGTTGAAGGTGGAGAGGCCATTCTGGTTGGAATCCACACGATTGCCGACTGCATCGTAGCTGAAGGACTCCAGGGGGTTGGAGGGGAGAGGATTCATGGCCTCTACTAGTCGGTTTAGCGTGTCATAGGTGTAATTCGCGGTTCCGTTGTTGTCCGTCTTGGTGGTTCGATTGCCCACCTTGTCGTAGGTATAGCTGAAAGAGTTGATCGTCGTTGCCCCTAGCTGATGGGTCTGGTTCAAGAGCCGTGATACTGCATCGTAGCTGTAAGTTGTCACCACGCCGTTGGCATGGGTCATGGAGGTTCGCCGACTCAGGGCGTCGTAAGTGAAGGTCGTCGTCTGGCCGGCTGGGTTGGTAATGGAGGTCAGGCGGTTGAGCGCATCATAGACGTAAGTGGTCAGTCCGGTGGGATCGATCATGGAAATTCGGTTTCCATTGAGATCATAGGTGTAGATCGGGTCAAAGTCCGCCTTTTGTCCAGCTGCTTCAGCTGCCAGCGCGAGATAGCGATTTCGCTGCTTGAGCGCGCTCGTTGGCACTCTCTTACGGGCTCCGTGCTGTGAGCGTCCCAGTCGCACAATCGGGGTCGGCATCTTTGCAGCCTGCTCCAAGTTGAACGCTTTTACCAAAACTTGCACAGGCCCGGATCCACCGGAAATCTGGCTCGGTACGTTCAACACCAAAGCGTTCTTCTCTTCGAGTTGTGCCTTCACTGGCATTTCCGGTAACAACTGGGTCGGGAAGGTCTGCTGTTGCAGAAAGACTGTACCCTCCTGACCGCCCGGGACATCTGGTGCAGGCCCGCCCAGCGCGGCCACATTGGCGAGATTAAAGCCCAGAGCATCCTGAAAGTAGAGGGCCACGCGACCGCCTCCTCCACCGCCACCACCGCCCGTACTGACGCCGCCGGCTCCGTTGGCCGTAATCTGCCCCGTACCTGTGAGCGTCGCTGCATCGATGCGAATGCCTCCGCCACTGCCTCCACCTGCGCAACATGGTCCGGCGCCGCCTCCGCCGTTGGCCGTGATCGTACCGGCCAGGGTCAATGTCTGGGCCACGATGCGAATCAGTCCACCGCCCGTGCCACCCAGGCTACTCGTTATAGCGGCTGCGCCACTGCCGGGCTCGTTGGGGTCTTGGAAATCGCCGTAGACGGGATTGGGCGTTCCCACGGCTCCACCCAGACCACCATAGCTGCCACCACTGGCTCCCGTGCTGCCGGCTACAAATCCAATTGTCATCCCGCTGTTGCCAAAGGGATTGGCCGTCCGATTGCCGCCCAAGAGTCCGCGCGCCGTCGCGTCAATGCGGCTCGTCGCATCCACCGTCAGCGTGCCGGCATTGAGATCGACTTTGAAGAACGCATTGGCATCCGCTGCAGGGTGGGTGATGACGCTGTTGGTTGTGACATCGATGGTCGCGGTGATCACGCGCTGAAGCAGCAGCAGTTCAGTAT
>JALLOL010000130.1 GCA_027717875.1 Acidobacteria bacterium AH-259-L09
GCGTGTGGGCTTCCTCCATAATGGTGCGAATCTTCTTGACGATCTGGGGATGTTGATCCGCAACATTGTGCGTCTCACCAACGTCTGTGCCGAGGTCGTACAGCTCAATCTCACCCGTGAACATCGGCTTACGGACAGCTTTCCAGTGGCCCGTCCGCACGGCCTGAGCAGAGCCTCTTTCGTAGAACTCCCAGTAGAGATACTCATGCTCCTCCTGGCTCTCAGTCTTTCCAAGAATCGCCGGCAGGAAGCTGATGCTGTCGGTGTTCTCCGGCGGCTGGACGCCGGCAATTTCAGCGGCGGTGGCCATGAAGTCAGCGAAGTACGCGATATGGTTGGATACCGTGCCAGCAGGAGCGTGCCCGGGCCAGCGGACGATCATGGGGACGCGGATGCCTCCCTCGTAAAGGTCGCGCTTGATCCCCCGCAGCGGGCCGTTCGAGTCGAAGAAGTCAGGATCGTTCCCACCCTCTCTGTGCGGCCCATTGTCGGAGGTGAAGAAGATGATGGTGTCTTCATCGATTTGGTGCTCCTGCAGCGACTCGAACAGCTTGCCTAGATCAGCATCCATGCGCGTGATCATCGCTGCCAATCCTTTCTGCGGCTCAGGCCACTCCTTGTCGGCATAAGCTGCGTAGTCGGGCACCTCCATCCCCTTCTGCCTGGCCTCGTTGTTGGCATGGGGAATGGTCAAAGGGAGGTAAAGGAAAAACGGGCTGTCCTTGCTGCGGTCGATGAACTGGAACGCCTCTTCCATCAACAGATCGTGACTATAGCTAACCTTCTCGGTGGCGACTCCCTGGCCGTATTGGCCTTCCCCGGGCACCACGTTCTCAAGCGGCACCCGTTCCTCATTTCGCACCAGGAAGGAGGGATAATAGTTGTGAGCATGGTGCTGATCGAGATAGCCGAAGAAATAATCGAAACCCTGTTTGGTGGGCACACCGGTTGAGCCTTCGTGACCCAGCCCCCACTTGCCGATGTGGCCGGTGGCGTAACCGGCCTCTTTGAGAATCTCGGCCACGGTAACGTCCTCGGGTCGCAGGTTGAACTTGCCATTGCCGCGGATGTAGGTGTGCCCGAGATGCTGGCCCGTCATGAGTACGCTCCGCGATGGTGCGCAGACGGTCGATCCGGCATAGAAGTCTGTGAAGCGAACACCTTCAGCGGCAAGCCGGTCGAGATGGGGCGTCTGGATTCGCTCCTGCCCGTAGGAACCGAGGTCACCGTAACCCAGATCATCGGCAATGATGAAGATGATGTTCGGCAGTCGCTCGGTTGTGACCGTACTCTCATCCTGGCCGATGGTACAAGCGGCCAATCCGACCAGGCTGAGCGTGCAGACAATAAAGCTGAGTCGTTTCCACATAACTGTTTCCCTTTCAACCAATCAACGGCGTGTCACCCAAATTGGGGAGGACCAGGCCATCATTTCATCTTCCTGGATCACACGAACATAATAGTAACTTGTGGTTCCCGGCTGAGAATCCTGATCCGAAAACACAACTTCGGCATCCGCTTTTCCTGGATGAGTGGTGTAGATGAAATGATTGTCCTTAGCGATATCAATCTGGCGGATGAGACCCGTCCCCCTTGCTTTGATCTCCAGTTTCGGTGGTTCTGAAAGAGCGATGTCTTCTCCAATAAAGGCATCATCAATCCGGAAATCGATGATGATATTGTCCGTCGCCGCAAAAGTGCGACGGCTCTTTAACCCCTCAAAAATCGCTTCGCGGCTAAAGTCTGTGGCATAAACCGCGGCATAGGAGAGATGCGTCGAACCGTGATCAGAACTGGCGATGACACCAATCCGGTGTCCCCGTCTTAATGCATCCCACAGAAAATATCCTTCTTCTTCCATGGCGGTATGGCCACGGCTCTCGTCCGGCGGTGCCCCTGCATACTCGTAGGAACTGCGGGCTGCCTGGTACATTTCCATGACTGGCTGGCTTTCGGGATCGTGCCAGTCCCAACCGACGTGGGGCTGGTTCTTATCGGCAGGAGTATGTGGAATTGAGATCCCCGCAGTTCGTTTCAACCGCCTCCACAGGCCAAGAGGGATATTCTCTGCCGGGATCCGCCGATCACCGGTGATCAATTCTCCTCCACGATTGGGCCACACGATATTCCGGTGCCCCCCGGGTGTCACAAAGCTGCGCTCATAGGCATACAGGGAAACGAACCGCCCTGGGAAATAGTAGAGATCGGCGTTCTTCTGAGTTCTCCACCATCCGTACTCCTCTACACCATCGGCCCAGGCATCACCACTTACTTGATTGTGGTCGGTGGTGGCCATGAAGTCCAGTTCGGCTGCATCCAGTGCATAACGATACTGGTCGGGGATGGAAATATCTGTCCCGCCGTGACCGCGAATGTCAGTGTGCCGGTGCAGGTCGCCGTAAAACAGGTAGTATTTCTGATTCCCCACCTGAGTTTCGTACCCTTGATTAGGCGTGAGCTGATAACGAGTAGAGGGGCCTGCCACCTCCACTTCGGTAAATTTGTTTGTGGCCTCGACTGTCCCTTGGGCCGTGAGAGAGGCGCAGTAGACATCCCACTGCCTGTTTCGATCCGTGCCGGTGCCCCGGAAGTCGGTGGAATAGACGACCCAGATCCTTCCATCGGGCAGCGCGACCGCCGGAAAATCCTGCTTGAGGCGTCCATCGCTGTGCGGAAGTTGGATAGGGCCCAACCACGTCCTCCCGTTAAAATTCATGGCGTAAATGTTCCAAACCTCCGGTGGATTCTGCCGGCTGATCCACTGCCGAAACAACAGCCACAACCTCCCACCTTCATCGAGCAGTAATTGAGGCTGCTCCTGGAAATTGAGGGGAAGACCTTCAAAGCGGGACTGGGGCCCTTCCTCCAGCTCAAACCAGTTCCCGTTCTGCCGACACCTGAGCCTCAATTCCCGATAGGTGTGGAGCATGGTTCCCA
Organism: Acidobacteria bacterium AH-259-L09; assembly: GCA_027717875.1. Next base: position 2,938 of record JALLOL010000130.1, read on the forward strand.
CCTGCGTGCTTTCCTGTCCCGTATCCTTGCCCCAGTTCGGTCCCGATTCCTCCCAGGCCACCCACAGCCGATCCTGGGTATCAAAAACGGCCGAAGCATGAACCTCATAATGAGGAGTGGCTGCCACGGGCACCACATCACCCAACCGGCCTTGTGAATCCACCGCCCGCATGTAGATGTCGTAGTCGCCGTTTCGGTAGGTGTCCCAGATCACCACTGCGTTTCCCACGGAATCTACGGCCACCGCCGGATCCCAATCATTGGCTGAATGTTCGCTGACGCGCATCTCCTCTAGCCTGGAGTCAAAGCCGGAACCCCGCATGGCAAAGATATCCGAGTTTCCGTCTCGCAGGCTCTGCCAGACAAGCCAGATCTTGCCTTGTTTATCCGTAACTGCACCGAAATTGATGTCGTTGCCCGGATGGCTCGTTAGCTGAACGGGCGCCTTTAAAGCGGGCGCAATCTGCCCAGCCCAAAGATCGAACTGACCTGATTCGAGCTGATTGTAGATAACCCACACCCGGCCTTCACCATCAGAGACCGTGCTCGTGGAACCGTAAATCCCCTTTTTTTCAGTGACTTTACGTGGGGTCGACCAACCGCTTCTCTCCAGTACACTGTAAAACACCGTGTCCGAGTCATTCTGGTAGCCGATCCAGGCGGCGTACAGCCGCCCGTCGCGCCCGGCCGCCACCGACGGGTAATCCTCCTGCGCTGAGGTCTGGGTCACGGCAAAGACATCAACGGCCCGCTCTACCAACGCTCTGCCATTCAAGACTTCCAAGGGATCGCGATCAGGGATCTCTCCCAATCTTATTTCGAAGCTTCCCTGCGTGGTATTCACGGTCAGCACAGCATCGGATGGGGCCTGAATCTTCAGCCAAACACCTACCGGCCGCGTTGGTGAAGGACCATACGGGAGCCGGCGACGCCCGCCGAGAGGAGGTTCTCCCGCTGGTTCCCGGCGTGTGTTAAAGTTGGCGACCTTCGAGTTGACCGTCCAGGAAGTAGTGAGACTGTGGACATTCTCTGAGCCGGTAAATACCCAGCCCTGAAGATCCAAAAATTCGCCTTTGTCCAGGTGAGCGATTCCGTTCCATTCCATGGGCTCTGAGTCACTTAGACCGAATGTAAGTTTCACGAGAAGCGGAAGCGAAGTAGTGTCAAAAGCCAAATTCCCGGATGATCCCTGCGCTGCTTGTGCTCCCGGAGACACACTCGAACCCGACATCAGACGTACCGAGCCGTTGAACCAGAACGCCGTCAATGTGAAAAGGCCGGCTGTGATAGCTGCCAAAAAGGTCTTCTTTCCCATGGCCCCTAATTCACCCATACCGGGCTGCTCCAGGCCTTGTTGGTGTCCAGCTGCTCGACGCGCAGCATGTAAAAATCGCCGCTCTTGGGAGGTTCGGGGTCCAGATAAGTGACACGGTAATCCATCGCTCCCTCCGGGTCGACCAGCTCACACTCCAGGAAAAAGGTGGGCTCCACCCCCATCTTCTGCATGTAAGAATGTGTGACCTTGGGATGCCCACCTTTGCTCCAGGTAAACTTGCCGTTGTTTTTCAGCTCATCCAGCGGAATCCGGACCTCGATCACCCCCATCAGCCGCGAATCATCCAGACGGAACCGGAGAGCGTCACCCTGAACCTGGGAAATGTCTACCAGAAATCCGTCGCGGTCCCCGGACACTGCAGCGGTGGTCCAGGTGATCGCATTCCCTTGCTGTTGAATCTCTTCAAACCCCTGGTCGCGATTCAAAATGGTATGAAGTTGTAATTTTCCTTCTTCTGCTCGCAGTTCGCCGCCGGCAAGTCCCTCGGCAGCCCGCCGCTGATAATAGTTGTCTCCCCAAATCACCCGCACCAGGTTGCCATTCTTGCGGGCGGGTTCTGCTGAATAGATCACTTTCAGGTTCTTCAAGAGCTGGACACGCACCAGCGGAGCCGTCCCCGAAACTCTGGCCTCCAGTTTCGCATGTTTTGCTAAACCGGAAGGCAGTTCACCTCCCATCTGTTCTCCGTTAACCCGAAAATCCAGTAAGCAGCGGGTGTTTCCTGTAACCGCGAAGGTCCTCTTTTCATACAGACCTTTCCAGATTTCGTCGCGGGATTTTCCTGAAGCGTACACCCCGGCCAGGGCATTGGTCATGGTGTAAATGAGGCCCGGATAGGCATTCCCCATCGCGGAAGTATGAGTGTCGCCCGCCCCTATTGCTCCCAGGCGCAAGCCGGTTTCCAGATGCTTAAAGTACGATTCTTCGAAGACTCCGTGAACCGATGCAATTTCAAAAAGCCGCTCGATCCTGGGATCCGTAGGATGCGACCAATCGGGAGGACCCCCTCCGATATGGGGAATCACCAGGGTCGGTTTTCTAACCAGCTGCAGCGTCTTGAGCATTTTCGCAATCGGTGCTGATGGACTGACCGGATCCAGATGCATTGCGGTGGGAGCTTCATCGGCGTTGTAGTAGACATTGTGGTGTCCTCCAACTCTTGTACCGACGCTATACTCGTATCCCAGGATCGTGACCAGATCCTGCCACCCATTCAACTTTTGGTTGACTCTTTCGATTTCCGGCCAGTGATCCATGGGCCACTGTGCTCCCTCCAGGTGGTAACGCGGTCCGCTGCCTCCTTTAATGTACAAGTGGTGTGATGTGAGAGCCCCAAAATCCAACAGACCTACCCGTCGACCATAAAGGTACACTTCCTCGAAGACACCACGACCGTCGTGAAGATAGCTGTGCTGGTGCAGCTCGCCGTAGTAGACACGGCGATTCGGATAGCGCTCGACCCAAATGGGATTACTGAGCGCCCGAATCTTTCCGTCACTGGTTTCTACCCCTATTCGAACAATCCCCTCTGAAGTTGCAAGGACGTCCCGGGCGACGTAATGCTGAAGCCTGGGCTCATATCGGAAGTGCCCTCCTGCCACGGCACCTGACGTCATTCGTAGGGTCAGGCCCTGAAAATCCTTGGCCAGCGATCCCCATTCGTCCTGAGGAACGACTTCCACCGGAAACCGCTCTCGCAGCTTGACGATGGATGGAGCCTGCACGCGGAGTTTACGAACTGGTCCCCCAGTGACTTTCAGCAGGGTGTCGCCCCCATAGCCCAACACCTTGTCCTCGCGAACAATCGCTACGCGGAAGTTGAAAAGATTTTCTTCGTAGTGCTGCATCCGGACCCCTTGCGGTCCACCCAGATCAAAAACGACGCTGTCGCCCTCCCCAAGAGTTCCCTTTCCAATGTTTACCGCTGCCGTCTTACGGTAAGGGAAGACGCTGGGAGTGTTGCGCCGGACCCAGTTAGTAAAGATACGCGTACTTCCTTCCACTTCCGGCTTGGAAAATTCTGCGGAAAAGTAGGCAGGAGCACGGGGATCGGTATTCTGGAACTGCTCGACGTCACTGGTGAAGTGCTTCCAGATCTCCAGCGACATGCCCCTTTCAATCGGTAGGTCGCCGACCGTATATTCAAACTGTATACGCTCTCGTTTCCCCGCTTCGACGACCGGAGAGGTCAGCAGTTTTACCTGACCATGTAGAGGAAATCCTTCCGGAAAATAGGCCCCCGGCCGGTACTCAATCTGTCCGATCCCCGAATCTTCTTCAAGGTTCTGCGAGCGGGTTTCAAAAGCTACAGTCGCAAAGAGACCGATCAAGACAATTAGGACAAATAGGTGAAAGTGGTGTTTTCTCAACTGTGCCCTCCCCCCAGGAGAAGTGCGCTTATTCTAGTCTATGTTTCACTATGTTTCCACAACCCTTTTAGGCAATACTCATTATTTACTTGAGGTCCCGCACTTTCTTGACACCTGTGAGGTCAACACATAAGATCGGTGCCAATCATGAAAAAAGCCGCGGTGATTGGCGGTTTGGCTTTTCTCTTTTTTGCGGCACGCCAGTTCACTGCTCAGGAATCGCAGGGAGCGAATCAAGCAGCCAGGAAACCGCTCACCTTTGATTTCAACGATCGCCTCACCTATCGAGTCCTACTCGGTTCGCCTCGCCTTGCCCAGGGAAAATATCAGATTCGGATTACCGCTGCTCCTGAAGCAGAGTTGAAGACCCGTCCCTGGATGGCAACCCAGCTGGAGAAGTCCGACTTGCAGGGCACTACGTGGGCTATTGAGGTTCCGGCAGCTCCA
>JALLOL010000131.1 GCA_027717875.1 Acidobacteria bacterium AH-259-L09
AGATGTGGCATCTGATGCGACTTTCGATTATTTGCATGGCCTTGGTGTTGTTGACAAGAGCCGAGACGACAGAATTGACGGCAAGGCAGAGGGACTCGCGCAAGGAGCGTCCGAACATCATTCTCATCCTTACTGACGACCAGGGATACGGCGACGTCGGCGTTCACGGGAACGACAAGATCAGAACCCCGAATCTCGATCGATTCGCCGCCCAGGGGATCGAACTGACGCGCTTTTACTGCAGCCCGGTATGCTCCCCGACACGTGCCAGTCTGATGACCGGGCGCTATTACTATCGCACCGGTGTGATCCACACGTCACGTGGTGGAGCCAAGATGCATGGCGAAGAGGTCACCATTGCCGAGCTGCTGGCCCGGGCAGGCTACCAAACGGGAATCTTCGGAAAGTGGCATCTGGGCGACAACGCGCCCATGCGGCCCCAGGACCAGGGATTCAGCGAATCACTGGTCCACAAGTCGGGCGGCATCGGACAGACTCCTGACAAGCCCAACAGTTACTTCAGCCCGATTCTCTGGCACAATGGCCGGCGCACCAACGTGCCCGGTTACTGCACTGATGTGTTTTTCGACGCGGCTATCCGCTTCATCGAAAAGAACCGGGACGGCCCCTTTTTCGTCTATCTGCCGACCAACGCACCGCACGCGCCGCTGCAGGTGGACCCCCAATACAGCCAGCCGTATAAAGCAATGGGCCTGGATGACACCACAGCAAAAGTGTACGGGATGATCAGCAATATCGACGAGAACTTGGGACGACTGTTTGCCAGGCTCGACGAATTGAAACTGAGGAGTCGGACGGTGATCCTCTTTATTGGCGACAATGGACCACAGCAGAAACGCTACAGCGCCGGCCTGCGAGGTCGCAAGTCGTGGGTTTACGAAGGGGGAATCCGCGTGCCTTGTTTTATCCAGTGGCCGCAGCATCTCCCCGGGAGGCGGAAGATTGACCAGATTGCTGCTCACATCGACGTTCTGCCGACTCTTCTTGATCTGTGTGGCATCGACAAACCGCATGATCTGCACCTGGATGGACGAAGCCTGCTGCCGCTGCTCCGTGCATCCGGGACCGAGTTGCGGGAACGCCGCCTCTACTTCCAGTGCCATCGCGGACTGACGCCGAAGCAGTATCAGAACTGTGCCGTGGTTACTCAGCGGTACAAGATGATCGCCAATCCCGGAACCTTTTCACAGGAAAACCTCGATACGGCCGGCGAACCCGTGCTCGAACTTTACGATCTCCTGGCCGACCCAGGCGAGAAGAATGATCTAGCCGCTCGGCATCCGGATATACTCGCCAAATTGCAGGCTGCCTACGACGCCTGGTTCAACGACGTTAAGATCACTCGCGGCTTCACTCCCGGCCTGATCCGCCTCGGAACCGACGCCGAGAATCCAGCTCGTCTGTGTCGCTACCAGGACGCCAACTACAAGGACGGTAGACCTCATGGCTGGACCCTAGAAGTGGTGCAGCCGGCTCAGTATGAAATTTCCATTGATCGAGGTAAATACACGGGAAAGGGCCGAATGTATGTGAGGTGGCTTCATAAGAGCATGAGTCAACCGCTTGATGCGGGAGAGAACACGGCCGTGTTTGAGCTGCCGGCCGGCAAGGGTATTCTGGACGTGTGGTTTCAGGAAGACGGAAAAGACCGTGTCACCTTCTCGGACAACAGAACCATCGGCGACCTCGATGTGAGACGGCTCGACTGACAGTCGTTCAATAAAAGCGCCCGCGCCTTGGGAGCTGTATGCCGGCAGCGGGTACAACCTGGATAGTGTGGTTGAGGAGTTATTCCGATTGGGCCTGCGCAACCGAAACGGCTACAAGGTCAGCAGAAATGGCCTCTCTACACTGCTCAATAACCCATTTTACATTGGAGTGGTCCGGCTTAAGAGGACCGGGGAAACCTTCCAGGGCGCTCACCACCCCCTCATCAGGAAGTCCTTGTTTGATCAAGTCCAGCGGATTCTAGAGGATAAGACCAACACTCAGGTCCATCGACATAATTTTCTGTTTCGGCGTCTTTTGAGCTGTGCTCGATGCGAGTACTCACTCATCGGCGAAAGGCAAAAAGGCCATGTCTACTACCGCTGTCACACGAAGAATTGTCCCACGACCGGTATTCGAGAAGAACCGGTCGAAGAGCAGGTGCTTCAAAAGCTTACAACCCTCCAGTTTACCGGGCGGGAAAAAGCTTACGTTCAAAAGAGGGTAGCTCGGTTAAGAGAAGATTGGAAACAACAATGCGAAGTCCAAATCGAAGGTCTCAGCCTGAACCTGGATCAAACACAAGATCGACTCTGCCGTCTGACCGACGCCTATCTGGACGGGGTGATTGAGAAGGAACTCTTTGAGGAAAGAAAAAAAGCCCTCCTGATGGAGAGGAAGAGCTTGGAAGAAACACTCGAAGATTTGGTTAATGGATCGAGGAAAGTGCCGGATCGACTGGCGGAATTCCTCGAACTGGCAGGAAGCGCTTATTTAAAATACAAAATGGGCCTTCCAGAAGAAAAACGGGATTTGGTGCGAATTGTCACCTCGAACCGGCTGCTGGTGGACAAAAGTGTAGTGGTGAAGCTGGCTCCACCTTTCAGCGAGGTTGCAAATCGCTTTCAAAATTCAAATGGTGCCCCGCAACGGGACATACCTCGAACCTGGGATAGACTGATTCCGATCTTAGTGAAGAGGCTGGCAAAGTTGCCAGAGCCCAGTTTCCTGGGGAAGAATAACCCTGTAGCTCAAGTATAGGACTTATAAAAACTTCTGAAAAGATGGGTAAATTTGCCAGATCAGGCAAGTTGGTGTGGATATAACCAGAACCGCCCCACGGGGGCCGAAAGCAGCCGCCGATTGAGGGAGTGAACCTTCGGACTACTTCTTCAACCCAACATTACACCTTAAAACCAAAGGAGGGGAGGTTTACCCAGATCGCTAACAAGAACTGCAACCTCGGATGGCTCACTTTTTCGTGATCACCCCGGGTCATTTTTCCCTTGTCATTGCGCAAGTAATTTAATGGAGATACGGAGGTATTGAAATGCATGATGGCGAGTATCGAGCAACGCTGCTCAAAGAATATGAGTGGTGCCAAAATACTACTGAGTACCTTGAATCTATAATTTGGAAAACGGGGGCAGGTCAAGACGGGTTCACAAATCAGCATTGCGGTTGGACTTTTTGTCTTGGGATCGCCGGACTTTCATAAATTCCTGGGTTTGTGCCAAGCAGCCTGGATAGGCTAACTCATTGATCTCAATAGACTGCAGCATTTCTGCCTGATTTGGCTCCGGACTTGCCTGCCTCGTTTGTTCGGAAATACCAAAACTTCTTGTGGCCGTCCCGGGAAGCGCCGAGAATTGGAGGCAAAGGGGAGGCTCATCCTACCGGTGGGCAGGTGGAGGTTTCCTTTTCGGCTGAATGTCTCAGCAAAGTGTCGCTCCTTAGGGGGAGGGTCGATGCACGTGGAGGGATTATGCGCCGAAGCATTCCGGGTCTTCTTGTCGTCTGTTTCGTCTTTTTAATGTGGCTCTTTTTTCCGCCAGCCACCTCTTCTCAGCAACCGAACACGGCGCTCTTCCTGGTCATCGACCAGGACAGCATCGACAGTGGCGCTGCGCCCAACTTCTTCTCGGCCGTGGATGTGAACGAACCCATCGCCGACATTGGGTTACGAACTCAACTCTCTTTCTTCTCAGCCAACCTTCCGAATACCATCACCCTCCATACGGGAACAGTCGGCGATGAAGGGTGGTTCGCTCCGCAGATCATCCCGCCTTCGTGGGATGCGGCGGGCCCCACTTCTGATGGCTTGCGCAATTACCTGGGCAATCCGAGCTTGCCCTTCCCCCACAGTGTCGGTCCAGGGCTAGGCACGCCGGACGCCAACGGTGACCGAGAGGCCCTCTTGGACAAGATCCCCGACGTCATCCCTCTGCGGGTAACCGGGTTAAAGCTGTTAGAGGGGCAGCAGGTGTGTGCGGTGGTCTATGACGGTGACCTCAGCATCAACATCAACTTTGACCCGATTAACGGCGGTGTCATTGATGGGAGCCTCAAGGGAGCGAATCTGGGAACGGTGGCTTTTGAAGTCATCTCAGTGACGGAGTTGACGGGCGTCTCCTCCTCATCCCTGCCGCAGGTCGACATCCAGATCTTAGATGCAGCCGAGGTCTGTGAAGGAGCTTTGGAGTTATTCACCGACGCCCCGGAGCCGATCTCCTCTTCGGAACCCTTTGACGTGGTGCCCTCTCTGGAAACTCCGGTGGCGGATGCCGGTGAGGATATCCATGCCATCGTCTCGGAAGAGATCAGCCTGGACGGAAGCGCCAGTTTCGATCCCCAGGGAGATCGCCTGACCTTTAGCTGGACCTTGGTGAGTTCACCCGACGGGAGCACCGCTACTTTGATAGATCCCCTGCAGCCAAACCCAAGATTGATCCCCGATCTGCCTGGGGACTACACCTTGGAGCTGGTGGTTAATGACGGTGTGGAAGACAGTCTCTCTGACCGTGTGACTGTAACGGCTTTTGCAGTCGATGCCCCTCCCAATGCCCGAGCAGGCGAAGATCAAAACGTTCTGGTGGGGGCAATAGTGTTCTTGGATGGAAGTGACAGTGAAGATCCGGAGCAAGCACCTCTGGATTTTTCATGGTCGTTTGGTGGAGTCCCGGTTGGAAGCGCCCTCACGGATGTGGATCTCTTCGATTCGCTCACGGCGATGCCTTCTTTCATCCCCGACGTGGAGGGAGCGTATATCGTCAACCTCCAAGTAAGTGATGGACCTCTGACGGATATAGGCTCGGTTCGCGGACTGGCGAGGCAACCCAATGTAGGGCCCAACGCCGATGCCGGAGCGGACCAACTGGCCCCGGCCGGAGAAGTCACGCTGGATGGCAGTGCCAGCTTCGATCCCGACACGGCACCCTTGCCGCTGGCTTTTTCCTGGGGCTTCGTCTTCACACCGGTCAGCAGCACGCTGACCAACACCGACATTCTGGACGCCACCACGGCTACGCCGCGTTTTACCCCGGACGTGGGCGGCAACTACGTCCTGCGGCTCACCGTAGATGACGGCGAGCGCACCGATGCAGACAATGTCCTGGTCTTCGTGGATGCCACGCCGCCTGCGCTTCAGTTTGTGAGTCCGGCCGAGGGGGCGCTTCTCAACACAAACACCCCCGAGTTGCAGTTGAGCTTCAGTGACGGCGAATCGGGCGTGGACACTTCGACGTTGAGCATTCAACAAGGAGGCCAGCCGCTAGGCGTGAACTGCAGCTTCGGCACGGGCAGTGCCAGCTGCACACCTGTGTCGGCGCTTCCAGAAGGCGCCATTGCCTTGAGCGCCACGATTGCCGATGTGGCTGGGAATGTCTCTGGAGCGGCCACGCTGAACTTTACGGTGGACACGGTTGCACCGCAGCTCGCCTTCACGGCGCCAGTTGGAGGGAGCACAGTCACGACCAACACGCCGACGATTGAGCTGAGCTTCAGCGACTCGGGTTCCGGCGTGGATACGGCAACGCTCGCCATTCAGGCGAACGGCAGTCCATTGGCTGTCAATTGCACCTTTGCCGCCGGCAGCGGCACCTGTACCCCAACGACTCCCCTGCCGGAAGGCCTCAACACGCTGACGGCGACCATCGCCGATTTAGCCGGCAACCTCTCGGCTGTGGCTCAGGTGAGCTTCACGGTTCAACTGGCGGTCGTCAACCAGGCGCCCATCCTCGATCCCATCGGAATCCAGACGGTGGCCTTGGGAAGCACTTTAACCTTGAACTTGACTGCCACGGATCCGGATTTGGATCCGCTGACTTTTTCCGCAACCCCGCTCCCGCTGCCCGCGAATTCGAGCTTGAACGCGTTGACCGGCGTGTTCACCTTCACTCCATCGGCCGATCAGGTGGGGACCATCACGTTAACTTTTAACGTGAGCGATGGCCTCTTGACGGATTCGGAAACGATTGCCATCACCGTGCTTGGCCCCGCTGTAGGCGGCATCACCGCTTTGAGCGGGCGGCTTTTGGATAGCAATGACTTTGCCCTGGGGATAGAGACGGCGGTCGTAGGGGCCACGGTTTCCCTACTGGGTACAGGCTTCTCGAGCGCCAGCGATACAGCTGGAAACTTCACGCTCAGTGGGATTCCCGCGGGTGCTCAGATTCTGGACATCGACGCCTCCCTAGCCAACCTCGCTCCAGAGGGCTCTTCCTACGCCGGATTTCGAGAGGAGATCGAACTCATCTCCGACGTCACGAACATCATCGACCGACCCTTCTTCCTGCCCCGAATTGCCGCTAATAGCCTCACTGCGGTGAACCCCAACTTTTTCACCACTGTCACGAATCCGGACCTGGGAGTCTCCATAAGGGTTCCTCCCAACACGGCCAAAAACCCCGACGGCACGAACTTTACGGGCCAGCTTTCCATCTCTTTGGTGCCCAGAGACCTGGCGCCGGCGGCTTTACCGGATTTTCTCGATCCTGCTCTCGTCATCACCATCCAGCCCGTGGGGGTGACTTTCTCAACTCCTGTCGCCATTACCTTTCCCAATATCGACAATCTCCCCCCGGGCAGTGAAGTGGACCTCTGGTCCTTGGACGCCAGTCTGGGAGTCTTTTCCATTGTGGGAACCGGACTCGTCTCGGCCGATGGGAGCAAGATCGAGACCATCTCGGGAGGCATCCGGGCCACGGACTGGCATTTTGCCTTGTCCCCGGCATCCCAGGCCGATGACCAGGTGCCAGGAGGCCAGACACCCATCCAGGATGATAAGAAGAGCACGAAGTGTGAGTGCACTTCCTCGGTTCAGCTTCAAAACGGCTCCATCGAGGTAGACCTCTCTCTTCCCTCTTACCGCTCTTTAGGCGTCTCGCGCTCTTTGCGCTTCCTCTACAGTGCTCAGTGGGCCCATCCCCAGCCGTTGATTCCGTTTAACTCCACCATACCGATCAGGACCGCCATCCCTGTGACACTCTCCTACCAGCTCTCCGTGGGCGGCGTCGATCAGGGGACGGAGACTTTTGTCGACACCAGCGTCCTAGCAGCCTGTCGGACTTTCGCCGTAAGTC
>JALLOL010000132.1 GCA_027717875.1 Acidobacteria bacterium AH-259-L09
CCTCTTCCGATGACCTCCGTCCCCCCTGTGCGGTGTTAAGAGCTGCAGGGAAAGTAGCCGCCGGCTTTAAACCTCGAGACGCCGGCACTACCAAATAGCCGGGAGGTCAGATCGGCGGTCTAAGATTTTTGACAATAGGCAGATCCTGACAAGGAGAAAAATGACGACAAAACATCGTAAGGAAAGCAGGGTGATTGGAGAATCCATTTTAACAACAAGGCCCTTTCCTGCATCACGAAAGGTCTATATTGAAGGCTCTCACCCGGGTGTGCGCGTTCCCATGCGTGAGATTACCCTCATGCCATCCTCTTCAGAAGACAAGGACTCCAACGGGCAGAACAGGATTTTTCGCGTCTACGATACCTCCGGTCCATATACGGATGCACAGGCTCACATCGACATTCGCCAAGGATTGCCGGGCCTCCGCTCTTCCTGTATTCTTGCTCGTGGGGATGTGGAAGATCTTGTAGATTTCACTTCCGAGTTCGTCCATCGAAGGCTCTCGCACGCGGAGCTGGACGGAAGACGCGTTCCTCGTTTGCGAAAACCGCTGCGTGCTAAAACCGACAAGAATGTGAGCCAGATGCACTATGCGCGCAAAGGGATCATCACTGCCGAGATGGAGCATATCGCGATCCGGGAAAACCAGGGCCGAGAATCGGCGGCCAGCAGCGGAGGAACCAACAATCCTCTCTGGAGCCAGCACCCGGGGAACTCTTGGGGTGCCAGTATCCCCAAGGTGATCACGCCAGAGTTCGTGCGCGAGGAGGTGGCCCGGGGGAGAGCTATCATTCCCGCCAATATCAATCATCCCGAACTCGAACCGATGATCATCGGCCGGAATTTCCTGGTCAAGATCAACGCCAACATCGGCAACTCAGCCGTGACCTCCTCGATCGAAGAGGAGGTGGAGAAGATGATCTGGGCGACTCGCTGGGGTGCAGACACCATCATGGATCTCTCCACCGGTAAGGATATTCATGAGACCAGAGAGTGGCTTATCCGTAACTCCCCGGTGCCGGTCGGAACGGTGCCGATCTATCAGGCCCTGGAGAAGGTGGGTGGAAAACCCGAGGAGCTGACTTGGGAGATTTTTCGCGACACGCTCATTGAACAAGCCGAACAAGGCGTAGATTACTTCACCATTCATGCAGGCGTGCGCCTCCCTTACATTCCGCTGACTGCAGATCGCATTACTGGGATTGTCTCTCGCGGCGGCTCCATCATGGCGAAGTGGTGCCTTGCCCACCATCAAGAGAGCTTCCTCTACACACATTTTGAGGAAATGTGCCAGATCATGAAAGCCTACGACGTCTCCTTTAGCTTGGGAGATGGTTTAAGACCGGGATCGATTGCCGATGCAAACGACGAAGCTCAGTTCGCTGAACTGAAAACTCTGGGAGAACTCACTCAAATCGCCTGGAAGCATGACGTTCAGGTCATGATTGAAGGCCCGGGCCACATCCCCATGCATTTGATCCAGGTCAACATGGAAAAAGAGCTGAAGGAGTGCTTTGAAGCGCCTTTTTACACCCTGGGTCCGCTCACTACCGACGTCGCACCGGGATACGATCACATCACTTCCGCCATTGGTGCAGCCATGATTGGATGGTTCGGCTGTGCCATGCTCTGCTACGTAACTCCCAAAGAGCACCTGGGACTGCCTGATAGAGAAGACGTGAAAGCCGGAGTCATCACCTACAAAATCGCCGCTCACGCTGCTGACCTGGCCAAAGGGCACCCGGGCGCTCAGGCTCGCGACAATGCTCTCTCACAGGCGCGCTTTGCCTTTCGCTGGGAAGACCAATTCAATCTGTCTTTAGATCCGGAGACGGCTCGGGAATTTCATGATGAGACTCTTCCAGCAGCGGGTGCCAAAATCGCCCACTTTTGCTCAATGTGCGGACCCCGCTTTTGCTCGATGGAGATCACTCAACAGGTACGCGATTATGCCGCCCAGAAAGGCCTCGATGAGCAAACGGCATTGGAGGTGGGAATGAGGGAGAAGGCGGAGGAATTCAGAATCCAGAATTCAGAAGGCTAACCCGTGACAGGCTAACCGCAGACAACAGACCACTGACAACAGACAGTTGACAACTGACCGGCCCTGCGCGCCGAGAGCAATGGAGCAATAGAACAACGGGTCTCCGCATAAACTCAAAACTCATTAGCTCAAAAAGCTCAAGAGCTCAAAAAGGTCACAGCCGAGAGCTGAGTCTGACTCCTTCACTTACTTTCATACAGTATTGATGGGTTACACTAGACATTAGTAGCGATTTTCGTATCAGGAAAATGAAGGAGACGAAAGCCCGTATAAAAGAATCGGCACGTGACGAGGGACCATCTCCCGAGATCTCCCCGACCCCGGGCATCCCTTCGCGAAGCGGCAAAGTCATCCTAGGCAGAACCCTCCCTTCATTGATGGATGAGGCCTGCGAGCGAAATCCGAATCCCAAGGCTTTCAACCAGCCAACCAAGGACGGTTGGATCTCCGTTTCGACTCAGGAGTTTTGCTCACGCTCCGAGTCGATGGCACTGGGCCTGTTGGGACTGGGCCTGGCGCGAGGAGATCGAGTGGGACTGTTCATGGAGAGTGACGTTCATTTTTGTGTCGCTGACATGGCGTGCCTGATTGCAGGCCTGATCGATGTGCCCATCTATCTCACTCACGCTCCGAGTGCAATCCGCTTTGTGCTGCAGCACATAGAAGCGCGGGCACTGGTCCTGACACATCTGCACGCGCTCGAGACCATCACTCCGTTTCTAGGAGAGTTACCGCAACTGAAGACCATAGTAGTGGTCGAAGCCGCAGAAGAGGACCTGTGGACCGAGCGGGCCCGTTTACCGAGAGACCTTCAGCTGATTTCTCTAGATGAGGTTCTAACTCGGGGGCGAGTGCGGGAGGAGGACAAACCAGGGTCGTCTAAAGAACTGAAGTCGGAGATCCATGCTCAGGATCTCGCCACCATTGTCTACACCTCTGGTACAACCGGAACGCCCAAGGGGGTCATGCTCACCCATGAAAATATTTCCTTCAACGTGCTGGCCTCTTTTTCAAGATTAGTCGGGCTCGAGCCACAGCTGGCCGGTGTGGTGATTTCCTTTTTGCCGTTGAGTCACAGCTTTGCCCGAACAATTCAGTACGGATTTCTAAACTACGGTTACAGCGTCTATTTCACGACCCCTGATTCTCTGGCAGTGCATCTTAAAGAGATCAAGCCCACAATTTTTGCTGCGGTGCCACGGGTACTGGACAAGCTTTACGACCGGATTCTCGAGGCGGGCGGTGAGCTCAGAGGTATCCGCAAGACTATTTTTCAGTGGGGGTTGCGGACCGCACAGGTCTTTGAGCTGGGCAAGAAGCCCTCACGGTTTTACTCTTCGAGGCATGCCGTTGTCGACCGACTCGTGTATTCGAAATGGCGGGCCGCGCTGGGCGGTCGCCTGGAGTTTATTGTTTGCGGTGGAGCTCCGCTAAGAGCAGACCTGGTGAACATTTTTGCTGCGGCTGGTGTCAATGTACTGCAGGGATATGGGTTGACCGAGACCAGTCCGATCATTTCCTGTAACCTCCCGGAAACCAACCGGGCGGGGACGGTGGGAGCACCCCTGGTGGGACTAGAAGTGGCGATTGCAGAAGACGGGGAAATCCTGACGCGAGGTCCCCATGTCATGCGGGGATATTACAGAAATCCCCAGGCCACTCGAGAAGTCGTGGATGAGAAGGGCTGGTTCCACACCGGGGATGTCGGCGAGTTTACCTCGCAAGGTCTCTTAAAGGTAACGGATCGCAAGAAAGATCTTTTCAAGCTCTCAACCGGGAAGTATGTGATGCCTCAGCTGCTCGAGAACCGACTTCAAAAGGACTCGTTGGTGGAACACGCTGTGGTTGTGGGAGCAGGGCAAAAGTTTTGTGCAGCACTCATCTTTCCTGATCTGGAAAATCTCAAGATCTACTCTCGGCGGAAGCGGCTGGACTCTGCCATGCCGGCTGAGGAACTATTGAAGTTCCCGGCGGTAACGAGCCATTTTGAAACGCTGGTAGAGGAGAGTAACGCGGATCTTCCTCATTGGTCGACCATCAAGCGGTTCAAGCTCGTACCGGATCGCCTTACCATTGAAAACGGAATGCTGACGCCTACCTTAAAGGTGCGGCGTGCGAAGGTTCGAAAGACTTTTGCCGAGGAAATATCCCGCCTCTACACAGACTCTGAGAGCGAGTCCCGAGAAGAGCTCTCAACGGGTTAACCAACACAGCTGTCAGCTGTCAGCTGTCAGTTGTCTATGGTACTTCCACCAGATCCAGCTAAAGACGGTGAGCAGCGCTATTACGTTTGGCCAAAAAATTCTCGGATCGGCCCAGCTGAGTCCCAGAAATGTCCAGTTAGCGAGTGGGTAGAAAATAGGGGTGAGATACCGCTCGTGGGTGGGCACATCCATGACAATGTGCAGCAGGTAAGGCAGGGCAAACCACAGCCATCGACGTTTGCCCAACAGAAGCAGGATCCCCAGTACCAAGGTCAGAATCACCAGGCTGTGGGTATAAACGTAATAGCCGTGATAGGCCTGGACAAGATCCGGTGGCAGGGGTGGGCCATCGGCTCGCCAGATCCCAGGGGTTCGACTTACAAAAAGCGCCGTCCAGCCTTTGTCCAACACCTGTTCAATCTTGGAAGGGATGAGGTAGAGTAAATCAGGGCCGGCCCCGCAAAGTGCGCCCAGGCGGGCCGCTTTCGGCCCGCGCCAGCGAAGCGCAGCGTATCCCCAGGCGGCATGAGAAAAAGTGTCCATGCGAACTCAGGCCAGCTGCCATACTTGCGGGGTGGCCAACTCCACGCTGTTGCCGGCCGGATCACGAAAATAGAGCGAGTATCCTCCCTCTGGCCAGGAGACTTCTTCTTCTATCTCGACGCCATTTCTGTGCAAGTGCTCTTGCCACCTGGCAATGTCGCTCTGCGGGATGGCAAAGGCCACATGTCCACTGCCCTGACTTCCATGGGGGACCGATTCAGTCGGTTTCACGGTTTCCACCGGATTGAAAAGCAAGAACATTCCGTTTCCACAGCGAAAGAAAACATGGCGATTCCCGCCCCGGGCGAAGACTGACAATCCCAAGACTTGGCTGTAAAATCTCTCTGCTGTCTTGAGGTCCTCCACGTAAAGACAGGTTTCAAGTACTCGTTCCACTCGCATGCCTTACTTCCCTTCCTCAGAAAGTTCCCCGGCGAGCGTTTCTCTAAACTCAAATTCCTCTTGGCAGCACCAACATGGACCCGGCTCAAAGGAAGTGATGTTGCAGACCTCGCACCGGTAGTACAAATCGTACAGCCTCCCCCCGCGCACCGAACGTACTTGGATGATTTCCAGGTTTCCACCTCGCAGCCACCCGGTTATCTGAAGTTCCTTTTCGCGGACCCGCGGGTCCACGAAGATTTGAGTCCTCGGATCGGTGGGCGAAAAGGTGTAAAGCTTGCCATCAGAGGAGAGCAGTCCAAATCGGCGTTGAGCTTCCTTGACCCTCTCCTGAGAGGACTGCGGTTGGCCCGACCCATCCAGCAAGACTATTCGCCCTCGAACGGTCAATTCTCTAGGCTGTTTTTTCTCTTCTGCCCTTACTGCGTAACTCAAAGCCATCAGTGCCACGAGAACCAGTACCCAGGCCGATCGAAGCAGCTTCATCTATCCTTTCCTTCCAGTGATAAATAATAGTTTAACACCATCGGCCGAACGCCCTTAGCGCCAATACTGTTCACTTAAATGTCAGGGGTCAGGTTCATCCTTTCTGGTATAAGAAAGGAGGAACCAATGCCACGAAGCTTAGCGGAACTTCCGAAGGGAGCACGCATTACGGATTTCATCAGCCTGGGTGTACTGGCTGAGAAGTTTCCCGTGCAGAGGATTCACAAGATCCTCAAAGAGACGGGGCGGGAAAGCGAGCGACAGCGGAATCTGCCTGCCCATGTGGTGGTCTACTATGTGATTGCATTGGCGCTTTACATGGAAGCCTCCTATGGTGAGGTTCTGCGTTGTCTGGTGGAAGGGCTGGATTGGCTAGGCATAAACGTAAAGCGAATTCGGAGAACGGCCAAGTCGGCGATTTCTCAGGCCCGGAAGCGACTGGGAGTGGAGCCGCTGAAACGGCTGTATGCAGAGGTAGTGGGCCCGATCGCGAGGCGAGAAACGAAGGGCGCCTGGTATAAACAGTGGAGACTGGTGACCGTGGATGGCAGCACACTGGATCTGGGAGACACCCGAGAGAATGAAGCCGAGTTCGGTCGACCCGGTGCCTCTCGGGGCCGGAGCGGGTTTCCCCAGCTGCGCTTTGTGTCGCTGGTCGAGAGTGGGACACACGTGTTGTTTGGGGCTGAAGCGGGGAGCTATGCCACCGGGGAGAGCACGCTGGCTCACAAAGTGCTGGATCAGCTCAAAGAGGGTATGTTGTGCATTGCGGACCGAAATTTTTATAGCTATAAGCTTTGGAAGCAGGCCCAGAAAACGGGTGCCGACCTCCTGTGGCGGGTCAAAAAGAACATGAATCTGCCCTGCTTAAAACGCCTACCCGACGGCTCCTATCTCAGTAGCATCTATCCTTCGGACAAGGCTCGAAGACACCAGCGCAAAGGCATCCCTGTCCGAGTCATTGAGTATCGCCTGGTGGGCGCTGAGGAAGCCGAACCGATGTATCGTCTGATCACTACCATTCTCGAGGAGAACCAGGCACCGGCCCAGGAACTGGCCGCCCTTTACCACGAGCGCTGGGAGATTGAGAATGCACTGGACGAGCTGAAAACCCACTTGCGGGGAGCCAGAATCGTTTTGCGCAGCAAGAAGCCGGAACTGGTGCGCCAAGAGTTCTACGGTTTGCTGTTGGCCCATTTTGCCGTACGGGGCCTCATGCACGAAGCGGCTCTTGAGGGTGATGTCGATCCCGATGACCTTTCCTTCGTCCACTCCATACGTGTGGTGCGACGCAAGCTCCCGGTGTTCGTTTCTATTCCCCCCTCAGGAGAAAAAGAGGTTTCATGAAGCCGTGCTCGAAGAAATCTTGGAAGAACGTGTGGTATCCAGTCGTGG
>JALLOL010000133.1 GCA_027717875.1 Acidobacteria bacterium AH-259-L09
CGGTCAGACCATCTCACATTACCGCATTCTGGAAAAGCTGGGTAGCGGAGGGATGGGTGTGGTCTACAAGGCTGAGGACACCCGCCTCGGTCGTCATGTGGCCTTGAAGTTTCTGCCTGAGAAATTTGCCCGGAATCGCCAGGCATTGGAGCGATTTCAGAGAGAGGCCCGTGCTACTTCGGCTCTCGATCATCCCAACATCTGTACCATTTACGACATTGGGGAGCATGAGGGACAACCGTTCATCGTGATGCAGTACCTGGAAGGGCAAACCCTGAAGCATCGCATCCAGGGCAAATCTCTCGAGACGGATGAGATCTTGGTTCTGGGGATTCAGATTGCCGATGCATTGGACGCCACTCATAGCAAAGGGATCATTCATCGGGATATCAAGCCTGGCAATATCTTCATCACGGAGCGGGGCGACGCCAAGATCCTGGACTTTGGTCTGGCCAAGTTGGTGCAAGAGCGACCCGAAGTGGACTCTGCCATGCCAACTGCCCAGGTATCGGAGCAGCTCCTGACCAGTCCTGGTACGGCTCTTGGAACTGTAGCGTACATGTCGCCCGAACAGGCTCTGGGGAAAGAAATGGATACCCGGACTGATCTTTTCTCGCTGGGAGTCGTGATCTATGAAATGGCCACTAGAACTTTGCCCTTTCGGGGCCATACCTCTGCGGCACTGTTTGATGAGATTCTTCACAAATCCGCGACTTCGCCTATGCGTTTGAATCCAGAATTACCCGATCAATTAGAACACATCATCAACAAGGCGCTTGAAAAGGACCCAGAGGTCCGTTACCAGTCGGCTAGAGACTTACATGTTGATCTGAAGCGGCTGAAGCGGGATAGGAGTTCCGGGAAAGCGATAGTCGTGACAAACGGAGCAGACACGACCAAAGAGCAGCCCTCCATTGCGGTGCTACCCTTTCTGAATATGAGCCCGGACCCGGAGAATGAGTACTTCAGCGATGGCTTAGCTGAGGAACTAATCAATGCTTTGACTCATGTAGAAGGACTGCGTATCCCCTCACGGACCTCGGCCTTCCAGTTCAAAGAGAAGGTTCAAGACATCCGCACCATTGGAGACCAACTGAATGTGAAGACCATTCTGGAAGGAAGTGTGCGCAGAGCAGGAAACAGGCTGCGGATCACAGCCCAGCTCATCAACGTGGCCGATGGCTATCATCTCTGGTCGGAGCGTTATGACCGGGAGATGGAGGATGTCTTCCAGATTCAGGACGAGATCGCGAGGACAATTGTCGAAACTCTCAAAGTTCAGCTAGTGCGTGAACCCAACACGCCATTTGTGAAGCGATATACTGAGAGTACCCGCGCCTACCAGTTTTATCTCAAGGGGCGTTACCACTGGAACACAAGGACGGAAGAAGGGTTCACGAAAGCCATTCAACACTTCCGCGAGGCACTTGAAGAGGATCCAAATTATTCCCTGGCTTACAGTGGATTGGCCGACTCCTACAACATCCTTGGTGACTACGGGATTCTCTCTCCAAGGGAAAGTTTTCCAAAGGCGAGGTGGGCCGCCATGAAGGCTCTCGAAATAGATGAGGAACTGGCCGAGGCCCACAACTCCTTGGCTTATGTGCGATGGGCGTACGATTGGGACTGGTTAGAAGCCAAGGAAGAATTCAAGCGTGCCATACAAATCAATCCTAACTATGCCACAGCACGCCAGTGGTACGCTGAGTATCTAACGAGCATGGGAAAGCACTCGGAAGCTTTTCGAGAGCTAACGCGCGCGGAAGAGCTGGAACCGTTGTCGTTGATCATCAATGCGGTCTTTGGTTGGTTCTTTTATTTTTCACGCCGTTTCGATCTATCTATTGAATATTTGGGGAAGGCGCTCGATCTTGATCGAAGCTTCGCCAGGGCCCATGTTTTTCTTGGTCGAGCGTTTGAGCAAAAGCAAATGTTTGATGAGGCTATCTTGCAGTTCCAACAAGCGGGAAAATTAGACCCGAGGCCCACCTATCTGGGAGAATTGGCGCATACCTATGCAGTGGCAGGTCTAAGGGAACAGGCGATCTTGACATTGCAAGAACTGCAGGAACTAGCACAGAAGACATATGTCCCGCCCTACGATCTGGCAATGATCTACAAGGCCCTCGGCGAAACCGACCGTGCGTTTGAATGGCTAGAAAGGTCTTATCAGGAGCGGCGTTTCTATATGGTCCTACTCAAGGTCGAACCGAGGCTAGACACCCTCCGCTCTGACCCTCGCTTCACCGACCTCCTGCGGCGGATGAATTTGATTGAGCCTTGATTGGACGCCTTTATATTGTAAGCAGAACAGCTCCATCTATCTTCCGAAAAGTATATACGGGCATCAATTGACTTGCCTTCTAACCCTCCACAGCTTATGATTTACGGAAAGTTAGTCTGTAGTTTCTGACTAATTTCGGTAACGGGGGCACCTGTGGTCGGAAAGACCATTAGCCATTACAAAATCATCGAGAAGATCGGCCAGGGCGGCATGGGCGAAGTCTTTCTGGCTCACGATACGTCACTGGACCGCAAAGTGGCCTTGAAGTTCTTGCCGGACTTCATGCAGCAGGACCCTGTTGCTGAGAAACGATTCCTTCGTGAAGCCAAATCGGCCGCTGCGCTGGATCATCCCTATATCTGCCACATTCACGAGGTGGGGGAAGAGGACGGCAAGTCCTTCATCTCGATGGAGTACGTGAAAGGCGAGACCCTGAAGGAGAAGCTCGCCAAAGGTGTATTCGCTTTGAAGGATGCATTGGAGACAGCCACAGAGATCGCCGAGGCTTTGGAAGCAGCGCACGAACAGAACATCGTCCATCGGGATCTGAAGCCCTCGAACATCATGCTGACGCCTGATGGTCATGTGAAAGTGATGGACTTCGGCCTCGCCAAGCAGCTTTTCCCTGTGGGAGATGTGGAAAGTCAAGAGCAGACCCTCACGGCCAGTTTGACCAAAACAGGGATGACATTGGGCACCTTGGCCTATATGTCTCCGGAGCAACTGCGAGGGGAAGAGGTGGACACGCGTTCGGACATCTTCTCCTTTGGGATTGTCCTCTATGAAATGCTCACAGGCAAAGACCCTTTCAAGAAAGATCGGCCGATGGAGACGGCCAGCAGCATCCTCCAAAACGATCCGCCGCCCTTGTCTCGATACATGGATGAAGTTCCTGCCGGTCTTCAGCGCACGATGAGAAAGATGCTGGTTAAGGAGACGGGTCGACGATTCCAACACATTGACGACGTGCGAATCGATTTGGAAGAACTAATCAGTGAGATCGCAGAGTCGTCGACGACACAAGTGGGAATTGATTCGACGACCGCGGGAGAGATGGGCCTACCAGTGGCCGCGAGACCATGGCGATCGGCGATTCCGTGGGCTGTAGCTGCCCTGGCGGTGGTTCTAGCTGCATTCGCCCTTTGGAGCCTTTCGACAGAGACCCGATTCGAGTCACCTGGCTTGAGACGTTTCGCCACAACTTTACCTTCAACTTACTCCTCGCCGTCGGGACCTCAGATGGCACTGTCCCAAGATGGGACTCGTTTTGTTTATCCAGGTTACCGGGGAAACCAGCCACGAATGATCTACCGCCGTGCTATGGATCAGCTGGAAGCCTTACCCATTGCTGGCACCGAAGGAGCAAATCGCCTTTTCTTTTCTTCGGATGGCCAGTGGGTGGGTTTTTATGCCCAAGGCAAGTTGCAGAAGGTTCTCTTCACGGGCGGCTCCCCGGTGACCGTCTGTGAGTTGGACCGCGGCCCGGCAGGCGCGAGTTGGGGGGGCAGACGGAACGATCATTTTGGGAAGGGGGGATTCGGGGCTTTACCGGGTCTCTGCCGCCGGAGGGACGCCCGAGAAACTCACAACACCGGACGCCGAGAAGGGTGAGATCGGCCACCTGTGGCCGGAGATCTTGCCGGGTGGCGAAGCGGTGCTTTTCAGTATCTGGACGGGCACGAATTACAGTGAAGCTCGAATCGCCGTGCTCTCCCTGGAGACGGGCGAATGGAAGACCTTGTTGGAAGGCGGTAGCTATCCTCGGTACTCTCCCACGGGGCATTTACTCTATGTGCGCTCAGAGACGCTCCTGGCGGTGCCCTTCGATTCCACGACCTTGGAGGTGAAGGGCGATCCCGTTCCCATGCTTCGAGACCTCCCCGTGAACAGCCGCGGAGTCTCGCACTTTGCCTTTTCTGGGGACGGCATGCTGGTGTATTGGCCAGGCCAGACGCCGTCCAATCGAAGCCTGGTCTGGGTGGATCGCGAGGGACAGAGCGAGCCCGTGACGGAAATCAGGCGAGCCTTTGAATATCCGCGCCTCTCACCGGATGGTAAACATCTAGCCGTTACGGTGGTGGAAGGTGCAGACTGGGATGTGTGGATCTATGAAATCGCTCGTGGAATCTTAACTCCGGTTACTTTTGAGAGCCGGAACCACCGGAATATCTGGACCCCAGACGGCAAGCGACTCACATTCGTCTCCAATAGGCGTGGTGGGGGCTGGGAGAGCTTCTGGAAGCCCATAGACGGGAGTGGTGAAGCCGAGCCACTACATAACCGGCTTATCCTCAGGGGTACCTTCCTCATGGTCTCCAGACGGGATACTTGCCTACGTAAGATTTTCTGCCGGGCAGAGCGACATTTGGGTGTTGCCGGTCGCAGGTAAAGGAAAACCCGAACCCTTCTTAGCGACCCAGTTCGACGAAGTTCAGCCCATGTTCTCACCGGACGGTCGCTGGATTGCCTTCTCGTCGGATCGCTCAGGTCAAGTGGAGGTTTATGTCAAACCCTCCCTGGGAGAGGGTCGAATTGTACAAATATCCACGGACGGTGGCCACAAATCCGTGTGGGCGAGGAGTGGCCAAGAACTTTTCTATCGCAACGGGGACAAAATGATCGTGGTTTCCATTCGGACCAAACCGGCCCTCAAGGTAGGGACGCCCAGACTTTTGTTCGAGGACGGTTCATTTGATTCCGAGTACGATGTCTCGCTCGACGGGCAGCGGTTCGTGATGATTAGGGAAGACGAGCAGGCATCCGCATCAACAGATTTTGTCGTCGTCCTCAACTGGTTTGAAGAACTCAAGCGGCTGGTGCCGACGGAGTGAATTTCACCTACTGTATGTCCGCTAGAATGGACCCAACTATTCTTCCAATTTCACATAAATCCACTTAAGATTGCCTTCAACTCCCTGTAGGCTTATCATTTACGGAACGTCAGGCGTCGGGGGAAGCGACCCCTTAAACTTTCTCCGGGACAATATAAGGGTTGCGGTAAACCCGCGTCAGCATTGCATCTGCTTCAGGATCGTTCGCAAACGTTTCGTGTTCACCCACGAACTTCAACTTACGGCTCAGACGATAAGAGATATTGGCCAGGTGAGGAAGTGTGGTTGAATAAAAGCCTTCCTTGATATCGCAGCGAAGGTCCTCGTCCTTACCAGAGCGAATTGCATCGATGAAATTGCTCCAATGACTACCATCCCTTCTTCTTCCGCCTTCTTTTGAGCCCGCAAAAGGTTCTCTTTCCCGTCCACGGAATGCTTTCCACGTAGATCCACTGATTTCGAGCCATCCTTCAGTGCCGTAGAAGAGATTTCCGACTTCTTGACCCCGGCTTCCTTCATGATTGGTGTATCGGCCCCGGGTTTCAAACTCGAGCATCTTCCCATCACTGTATTTAAATACGGCGGTTTGTGTATTGGGAGTTTCCTGCGACGTCTTATCACGGCCATAGGTTTCTACTCCGCCGTACACCATCTTCCCTGGAGTCCGGGTTGGGCGTTCCTCCTGGTGAAGTCCGTAAATCCCTCCAGCAGAATATACTGAAACCGGGTGCTCGTTTTTGTTCATTCCCCAACGGGCAAGATCGAGTTGGTGTGGTCCCGTGTTTCCAGTATCCCCGTTGCCGGTATCCCAATACCAGTGCCAGCAATAATGACTCCGTTTTTCGTTGTACGGGCGATAAGGAGCGGGTCCCAACCAAAGGTCATAATGGAACGTGGCAGGTGGCAGACTATCTTCGGCTATGCCATATGAATCGCGAGCTTTGAAGCAGAGGGCACGGGCCATGGAAACCTCGCCGATACCCCCATCATGCAGAAATTCAATGGCTTCTCTCACATTGTTGGACGAACGGTTATTTAATCCTACCTGAACTCTCAAATCATACTTACGGGCTGCCTCAACCATTTTCCGTCCTTCCCAGATGTTGTGGGAAGCCGGTTTTTCAACATAAACATGCTTACCTGCCTGACAAGCCCAGATGGTTGCCAGTGCATGCCAATGATTCGGTGTAACTATTGAAACGGCATGGATATCCTTGTCATCCAAAACTTTACGTATATCCCATTCCGTCAACGGCTGGACCCCGGTCTTTTCAGTGACGATTTTCGAAGCGGGTTCAAAAAGCAGTTCATCCGGGTCGCACAGCGTTTTCACAACTGCATTATGGCTGTCTTTCAGCCCACAAAAGCGATTGATGTGTACAGTGCCCTGGTTGCGGATACCAATAACTGCTAGGTTGATGCGTTCATTTGCACCCACGATGGAAGCATATGACTTGGCACTGAACCCAACGCCCCCAATGGCTATTCCGGCAGCCCCGGTTAAGCTTTTCTTTATAAATTCTCTTCTTTTTGTCATTTTAGTCGTCCTTTCTTCAACAGTTTCCGAAGCGTTTTCCCCCAACTCGATCTATTGATTCTACAATGGGAGACGTTCCCGGCAAATTCTTGTTTCCACGGGTTGAAGCTTTTCTCGCAGCCGGCACTCATTGAGCTTTCGCCGGACTCGCTCACGCGTTCTCATGATCCTCCTCATTGCCCTGGAATAAGTCGATGTAGCTCTGGTAGAGAAAGCGCCGGTTGCGGGCTTTCCCGTGTACTCTTTCAGAATGCCGCTGTCGACCAGTCTGGCCACCAGGTTGGCTGCCGGGTACGTAGTGCCGATAAGTTCCTGTATTTCGTTGACAGCGACAATCGGGTGCTCCTACAGGGGAATCGAACCCACCAACCATAACT
>JALLOL010000134.1 GCA_027717875.1 Acidobacteria bacterium AH-259-L09
TCAGGAGTGATTTCAAGCTTGGTGCGTGTATAATGGGTTTCATGGGATCAGAGTCGGCTCGGAGAAGTATGGTTGTTGTTTTATTGTTCCTGTTGGTTGTGACAGTTGTGGACCAGTCCGTTTGTCTTTCCTGTACATATGAATTGCCTGACACTACCTCATACGATTCCGGTGCTCACGTTTCCGGACCGGAGCAAGATTGTTCGCTGTGCTTGGAAGAGTTTCAACCTGCGGTGCCGGGGTTATTTCTGGGACCAATCGAGATGCCGGAATGTCGATATCTGAATGCTTTTCTTCACAATGATCCTTTGGCTAGCCTGATTTTTCACCCGCCTCGATTCTTTCTTCTCTAGTTATTCTCTTAGTTGATATGACGGCGGGCTGAACTCAGCTTTTGGCGGCGCCCTACTTTTTGTGTGGTTTCTGCCGATAAGTGGTCGTTCTGCCCTGTTCAGCCGTTTCGCTCACGAACCCCAGGAATGTTGTGGAGTCAGGCCAAGTCAATTTCCTGCCTCGTGAGAAACGATGCGAGTTGCATATGAAGTTAAGAATTTTGAGGAATTTGTTTTTTGTTTGGGTTGTTGGAGGTCAACTTTTGGGTCAAGTGATTGTGCCTCCGATGTTGTCTTTGAGCCACGCTAAGGACCTGCTTCTTGAGCACAATCCTTTGCTTCAGGTCGAGGGTTTGAATTCGGAGATCGAAAGGGGGAACTTAATCGATGGGGAAAAAAGGCCGAACCCAGAATTTTCCGTTAGGTCGGAGGGGCTCGGTTCCGGGGCTAGCACTGGTACGTTCTTCAATGATCAGGAGCTTTCAATCCAGTTAAGTTATGAAATCGAAACGGCCGGCAAGCGTCGCAAAAGGACGCAGGTGAAACTGCACGGTGTGGAGATTGCAGAGACTCGGTTTAAGGACCGAATACGTTTGCTCTCTTACGAATTGAAGCGGAGATACTATCAGGTCGTCTTGGCTCAGCTGGATCTGAGGCTGGCAAAGGAGATCTCCGAGGAGTTTGAACAGATTGTGAGTCTGCATCGTGTACGTTACAGAGCCGGGGAGATCTCCGGAGGTGAATTGCGTCGAACTGAAGTTGAGCAGTACCGGTTTCATGATGACGTCGTTGCTGCCGAAGTCCAACTTGAAAACGCTCAGGACCATCTCTTGGCTTTGCTAGGGAGTCAGGACTTCTTGCAGAGTTTTCAGGCTGTTGACGATTTTGATCCTTCATTTAGTCCCCCTTCTCGATCGAGTTTGATGGAGATGGCCCTTCGCCAAAGGGAAGACTTGAATGCCCAGAGGGTCCGTATCGAACAGGCTGATTCGCAGATCGATCTTGAAAAGGCTCGGGCGCTGCCCAACGTAAGAGCATTTGGGGGATATCGCCGTGATTTTGGAAGCGACGGGGCCGTCGTAGGAGTCAGTATTCCATTGGTCGTATTCAACAAAAACCAAGGGGGAATTGCGCTGGCAAAGGCTAGGCAAGAGCAGGAGGAGTGGCGGCTTCGACTTTTGGAGATTAGCGTCCTAGAGCAAATCCAGCTGGCATTAAATGAGCTGGAGGGTGATCAGCGGCGACTTCGGGCACTGACCTCGGACTACCTGAGAAACGCCCGGCAGTCGCGTGACATTGCTGAATCCGCGTATCGATTGGGATCCGCTTCACCTGTAGAGTTTCTGGACGCGCAAAGGGCGTACCGGGAAACGACGCGTCTTTACAATCGTGCCCTTTACGATTTTCAAATCAGCCGGGCTCGCCTGGAACTCGCGGTAGGAAAGGACCTCTAATTTATGACACATTTGAAAAAACCTCGAATATTCTTTTGTCTTCATCTCTTGCTAATCACTTTACATGTTAGCTGTGGTCAACGAACGGACGACTCTGAATCTCCGGAGGGCCATCTAGATGAAGAAAAACACTCCTTGGAAGTTTTAGAGCTAGAAATTGAAGGTGTTCGAGCAGCGGACATTCAGGTACGAGCAACCCAGTTCCTCGATTTTCCAGATTATTTGGAAACCACGGGGGTGGTCTCGCCGAATGAGTCGCGAATTGCCCATATCAGGCCTCTCTCCCCGGGGGTTGTCAAACAGGTGTTTGTTCGTCGGGGAGACCGGGTAAGGAGAGGTCAGCCTTTGATTCAATATGACAATGTGGAGCTCGGTGAAGTCATAGCAGACTATCTTCTTCAACAGGCCGAGCTCAGAAATGCTCTGGCTCAGCGCGAGGTAGCCGTGAAATTCTGGGACCGCGCGAAGGAGCTTTGGCAAAATGAGGCCATTGCCAAGAAGGAGGTGGAACTACGCGAGGCGGAGTACCGCAACGCCGAAGAGACTGTTCGGAGCCGACGAGTCCAAATTGCCAGGACGGAAGTAAAGATACAGCGATACGGAGTTGACGAACAGGATCTGGATACGCTCAAAATGCGTGAAACCGCCAAAGGAATCCGCGAGGTGTCCACGACTGTTTTGAAGGCCCCCTTTGAAGGCACAGTGACGGACTACGAGGTCGCGGTTGGGGAACTTGTCTCTCCCGAACGTTCGCTCCTTACCGTTGCCGATCTTTCCACGGTCTGGGTCTTAGCCGACATTTACGAAAGGGATATAGGCTCTGTTTTCGAATCGCGGACCGCAAGAGTTGTGACGACTTCCTACCCTGACGAAGTCTTCGACGCAGAAATCACGTACATGAGCGATGTGCTCGATCCAGACACGAGGACCGTTAAGGCGCGGTGCGAAGTGTTCAATCAGTCAGGCCGCTTGAAGTTAGGCATGTTCGCCACTATTCGAATCCCGCGAGAAACGGCTCGAATGCTGCCCGCCGTGCCGGTTTCAGCATTGCAAACAATTGAAGGTCAAAGTGTTGTGTTTGTCCAATTGGAAGAAGGACGCTTCGAGAAACGGAGGGTTGAAACAGGACCTCAGGAAGGCTTATGGATTGGCATTAAAAACGGACTCCACGAGGGCGAAATGGTGGTAACCCAGGGAAGCTTCTCCCTTAAGTCGGAAATGTTGCGCGAATCACTTGGAGGCGGTCACACCCATTAACGAAGAGGTTTTGCAATGATCAATAAGATCCTTTGGTTTAGTATTCGTCGGCGCTATTTCGTGGTCATGTTGTGGCTGGTTCTGGTTGGGGTGGGTCTCTACTCGGCAGTCCAGCTTCCCATTGATGCTGTACCCGACGTGACAACAAATCAGGTCCAGATCAACACGGTCGCCCCTGGGTTTTCTCCCTTGGAAATGGAGAAATACGTGACCTTTCCCATAGAAGTGGCTATGAGCAACTTGCCGCAAAAGACAGAGGTTCGCTCTATCTCTCAGTTCGGCCTTTCCCAGGTGACGATCACATTTAAAGAGGAAGTAGACATTTACTGGGCCCGTCAGCTCGTCTTGGAAAGACTTCTCAAAGCGCAACGGGAATTACCCGCAGGGGTTTCTCCTGAGCTTGGGCCAGTCAGCACGGGTCTCGGTGAGATTTATCACTTTACGGTCGAAGCCGAGGAGAATAGTGAATACTCGCTTATGGATCTGCGTACTATTCTCGATTGGTATATCAAGCCTCAGCTGAGGAATATTCCTGGAGTTATCGACGTGAACAGCTTCGGTGGTCTTCTTAAGCAGTACGAGGTCTTAATTGATCCGCAAAAACTTCTTAGTCACAGTTTGGCTCTTAACGAAGTCATCGGCGCCCTTAGGGAAAACAACAGTAACGTGGGAGGGGCCTACCTGGAAAGAGGGGGTGAGCAGCAGCTGATTCGAGGCGTGGGTCTTATTCAGTCAATTGAGGACATTGAAAATATCGTGGTAACGGCAAGCAATGGAACACCCATCCGTATTCGGGATTTAGCCAAAGTGGGGTTAGGTGCAGAAGTCCGCCAGGGAGCGGCGACCCGAGACGGTAAGGGTGAAGCCGTTATGGGGATCGCAATGCTGTTACAAGGAGAAAACAGTAGGACGGTCACTGAAGCTGTTAAAGCAAAGCTTTCTAGTCTCAAAAGCACTTTACCTGCAGGAGTCAGTGTTCAACCTTTTTACAATCGTAGCGAGTTGGTAAATGCCACGATCAAGACGGCCACGACGAATCTCGTCGAGGGAGGGTTGTTGGTTGTCCTTGTCCTGTTCTTGTTTCTTCTTCAACTCAGAGCTGGGCTCATCGTCAGCAGTGTCATCCCATTGTCAATGCTCTTTGCCATCATCGGGATGAATTACTTCAAGGTTTCGGCCAACCTGATGACTCTCGGCGCGATTGACTTTGGATTGATCGTAGATGCAGCCGTCATTATCGTTGAAAACTGTGTGCGTCATTTATCGGAGGAGAGGAAAGCACTAGGACGGAAACTTTCTCGTGACGAGCGGTTAAGGACGATCTGGAAAGGTAGTTCGGAGGTTCGTCGAGCCAGTCAGTTTGGTGAGATCATTATTATTTCAGCTTACATTCCAATCCTGTCGCTTGTGGGTATAGAGGGGAAGATGTTCAGGCCCATGGCGTTCACGGTCATCTTGGCTCTCTCCGGAGCACTGATTTTGAGCGTGACTCTGGTTCCAGCGCTTTGCGCGATCTTTCTGAAAGCCCGGGAAGAAGGTAGGAACCCAATTGTGAATTTCCTGACGGGGATTTACAAGCCTCTGCTCCAGAATGCCATCCGATT
This sequence comes from Acidobacteria bacterium AH-259-L09, assembly GCA_027717875.1. The sequence continues at coordinate 4,648 of JALLOL010000134.1, forward strand.
TCACTGGGCGACGATTGGATGTGCCGTTTTGTGTGTGTTTGGCGGGCTAGCTTTATTTCCACTTTTGGGTGCAGAGTTTCTTCCGGAGCTGGATGAAGGGGCGATTGCCATTAATCATATTCGTTTGAAGAGTGCGTCTCTATCTGAGAGTGTACGGCAGACAACTCTAGTTGAGAAAATAGTTAAGGAGTTTCCCGAAGTTCGAACGGTGGTGAGCCGAATCGGGCGTCCTGAAATCGCGACAGATCCGATGGGTCCTGACATGGCGGACACTTATGTTTTTCTATACCCGAAATCGGCGTGGCGAGAAGGGTTGACGAAAGTCGATTTAGTAGAGGACATCTCAGCAAAACTGGAGAAGTTCCCTGGCATGGTGGCGTCTTTCTCACAGCCCATCAAATTTCGCATGATGGAGCTCATTGAAGGTGTGGGAGCGCGTTCGGATGTGGTCGTCAAGATTTTTGGTGACGATATGGATGTCTTGCTGCGAAAGGCCAACGATATTGCGGCTGTCCTTAGAAGTGTTCCTGGAGCCGAGGATGTTAAGGTACAGCAGATCACGGGACTACCAATTCTGCAGGTTGATATTGATCGCCACAAGATTGCTCGCTACGGGATTAATGTGTCTGACGTACAGGAGATTGTCCAGTCCGCAATTTCAGGTACCAGGGCTACGACGGTCTTAGAAGGGTTCAGGCGATTTGATGCTGTCGTTAGATTTCCTCCTAGAGTTCGCGATAGCGTGGAGGATTTTAAGAATTTGTTGGTCAGTGCTCCGACCGGGGCAAAGATTCCTTTGGCTCAGCTCGCCGATGTTAGGACTGAAACCGGACCGGCCGAGGTTAGCCGTGAAAACGGCCAGCGTCGTATCTCGGTCGAGGTCAATGTACCTCGCCGTGATATTGGCTCGTTCGTGGCTGAAGCACAGGAACTGGTGGACAACCAGATCGATCCTACTCCGGGCTACGCTGTTGAGTGGGGAGGTACGTTCGAGCATCTGGAGAGTGGCCGCAACCGCCTTTTGGTTGCAGTGCCGGTGACTTTCTTTCTGGTTTTCCTACTTCTTTTCACGACCTTCAACTCCATAAAGCAGGCAGCCATGGTTTTTACGGGAATTCCTTTTGCGATTACTGGAGGAGTTTTAGCTCTATGGATGCGAGGGATGAACTTTTCGATGAGCGCAGGGATTGGATTCATCGCAGTTTCTGGGGTAGCCGTTCTAAACGGGATAGTGATGCTAACCTTTATCAACCAGCTTCGGAAACAGAAGCGGTCCGTCTTGACCGCTGTTTTTGAGGGCGCGGTGGTGCGGTTGCGTCCGGTGTTTATGACAGCGCTCGTAGCGAGTCTGGGTTTTGTCCCAATGGCCCTATCCACTAGCACCGGAGCCGAAGTCCAACGCCCCCTGGCGACAGTAGTAATCGGAGGTCTAATCACCTCGACCTTACTAACCCTGTTCGTGCTTCCGGTTCTTTATCACCTCTTCCATGGCGAGAAATCTGTGACACCAGAGATCAGATAAATGAAGGACGGACTTTCGGTGGGTAGCCGTCATACTCGGCCCTTCATGCCAGGGGTGAGATAGGTGGTCTCCGTGCCGTCCTCATGGATCAGCTGACCGGGTTGATCCCGCCACATGATCCAGTCGCCGACTTTGAGGTTGAGGGATTCTTTTTGCCAGTAGTGCACCTCTTTGATGCCACCTGTAGCCGATGTTACCTAATATTCTTGGGTGGCTACCCAGACAGATTCAACATTGAACGTAGGGAACCGTATCTGATCTCTATTGGGGAGAAGCTTTTAGCTCAGTAAATTGGAAAGTTGACCCACTTCCTAGATCTTTTCTATGCTTCCTCCATTAAGGGTTCGTCGAGCCCTGGGCTTTCCAGTTCTTCTCTCCGTAGATTCGTAGATTTCACGAGTCGAACGTTACCGCTAGGTGATGGGACTGGTCACAGCCTACCGGCCATCCGGAACGTACCGCTTTCTATCGGTGTTTGGAGGACTACTGGGAGAGTGATAGGAAATTGCTTTTTGTGGAGATTGCATCTTGGAGAAGAAAGCTCCTATTGGCAATGGAATCAATCACTTCCAGCGGTAACTCTTTTTCCGAGTCTGAACTTTTTATTGAGCTTCTGATCTGACTTAACCTTTTCGGTTTCGGTGCAGCCGTTGTGATTGTACAATCCTGTGCAGGAGGTCATGGATGAAGACCCGAAGCGCCCTCCAGAGCAAAGGTTCAGTACTTTGATGAAGGGAAAAAGGAAAAGTAAGACGCGAAGGACTTACGGCAAACTCCGGATCGGTGATGACTGGAATGCAATTACTATCATTGCGCTATCTCAGGACAATCCGCTCAAGGCT
>JALLOL010000135.1 GCA_027717875.1 Acidobacteria bacterium AH-259-L09
GCAGACTCCAGGAGGGCCAACACGTCCTTCTAGCTATAGGCGTCGTCGATGTTCCGGCCGGCCAGCTGCATCAGGTGCCAGTAGTCACGCAAGCCGTCCTCGCACCGAATCACATGCCGGATCGTGATCGGCGGGTCGTGGATTGTGCGCGACAGCGGTCAGACGCGAGAGGTGGCGTCCCCTCGTACAGGAAGTTTAACCCCTTAGAATCCTGGTGTTTGCCTTGCTCAAACGTCGCATCCCATATCGACGGTGCACATCTGGGAGCGATGTTACTTGATCTTCTTGCCGTAAATCTGTCCGACGTTAGGAGACGTGTACATCAAGCCATTCACAGTGCCCTCGTTTGTCACATCGAACTCGCATCGTCTGTTGCCCACCTCCGTGAGGAACGATATCTGGCTTTCAGCGAGGAGGGCAACCATCCGCCCTCCTCCAACTTGGACCATCAGCCGCCCCGCCTCGAGGGTGATGTGCAGAACACCATACTGCATCTCGTATTCGCCGACGTACCGGCGGAGAATCTCCGGCCGGACGGTGATTGCAGCAGTGACGGTTTCCGGACCGCTCGGCCTGAGCGAAGCGATCAACTCCGTCGCATCGAACCCGATGCCGCCCTTGAAGACGATGCTTGGCCTGCGAATCGTTGTGGGGTCGCTCGCTAGGTTGCCCTCGAGAACCACGAGATCGGCAACCTTGCCGACCTCGATGGTGCCCACTTGATCGAGGCTGCCGAGCAGTCGGGCCCCGTTCGCAGTCATGATCTGGATCGCCTGTGCGGGCGCGAACCCTGCCTCGATCAGGAGCTCGTAGTTGCGTTGGTCGCCAAAGCCCGCAAGCACGCCCGGCGGAGCGGGGTCGACTCCCACGACGACGAGGCCCCCGGCATCGGCGAACGCCCGCACCAGCGCCAGCTGCTTAGTGAACCAGGTGAAGTAATCAACCCTGGGATCGGCACTTGCGTTCAGCCGTTCCCGAGCTCGGCGGTACGACTCTCGGAGAGCCGGACTCATCACACTAAGGGTTCGCTCGCCCAGGGCTGGACTGCCCCGAGTGTACGATTCCAGCTCGGGCAACGTCCACGTCACCGCCACATCGCGGTCGACCAGTGTGCGAATCAGCGGCCGGAACTCCTCGACACGCGGGTCCCCCATTCGTTTCCCGCCGCCGCGGAGACAGGTATCGGGCGTCTTCTTCGGGTCGAAGTCGGGTACGATGACAAGGCCGTGCTCGATACTATCGATCCCTAGTTCGGCGGCCTCACGGTAGGTGACTGAACAGAGGTGGCCAGTGACCTTGACCCCGCGCCGGTGAGCCTCGTCGATCACGGCGCTCAGCTCGGCCCGGCGGATGTCAGCATAGACTTTGACCCACGTCGCCCCCTCCTGAGCCCAGTAAGCGACTAGCCTTCGCGCCGCATCGGGGCTCGACACTCGCGCCATCGTAGGTGCGGCGTCCGGCCCGGTGATAAATGGTCCCGAGAAGTGAATCCGGGGACCAATCGCTTTCCCGGCATCGACGTCGCGTTTCAGGTTGAGTTCCGGGTACGGTCGATAGGTGCCGGCGGTTCGAATGGTGGTGACACCATTGGCCAGATACATCCTGGCGAGGTCCCGCGGCGAGAAGCCATGCCCCTGCAAATGATCGTGCATGCCCACGAGACCTGGGATGACCGTGTGACCGCCCAGGTCCAGAACCTCGGCATCGGCTGGTGCCTCGACGTCAGCGAGACTTCCCACTGCCGTGATCCGCCCATGCTCGATCACAACAACCCGTGCTTCCGCAGGTGGGGCTCCCGTGCCATCGATCAGCGTGGGACCCCGCAGCACGACGCGCTCAGCCCCCACACGGACGTAGCGTTGGAGTTCTGGTGAAAGCGGTGTCGGGATTTGCGTCATGAGCGAGGAGGGGAGTGCAAGGAAAAGCAGAAACGTCGCGCCTAACGTTAAATGACGGTTGGATCTCTCAGGCGTGGGAAGAATCATGGGCATCACCTCTAGTCACGAAACTACGCTCGCATGTAGCGTGCCGCGCCGTCCAGGAATCGACGAAGGCTAAAGCGAAGCCAAAACAGCCCGAGAAGCCAGGGCCCTGAATGTGCAGTGGGCGCTCCCCAACTATTGATTATCTGGTTTCCAGATAAGTCCGTTACCTGTGCTTTCTTTCCAGATAATACGTCCAGCAGATTGCAGGGTCTAACTCGGCAGTCCCAACCTTTGGTACACTGCCCCCTGACCCCGACCGTCTTATACGGTTTCCTCATAATACACGTCGCCATCAGGATTCACAAAGTGTCCACGGGACTTCTGACACCCAGACCGCCGCGATTCAGGACATGCGTGAGCGGAGACTAGTTCAACGGATTCTACCCCTGCCGTTAGACCGATTCGGCAGGCAGGCAAGCAAGGAGGGTTACATGCTCAGACTCAACACGGTGGCAAGGGTCTCCTTTGGTCTTGGAGTGCTGTCACTCCTCGCGGTTGTGACGAGCCACTTGGCTCTCACCGACATCTACCACGGGGAGACGGACGTAGGCCTGGAATGGCGAGTCCTACAGATTTGCTTCGTAGTTATAGTCGTGTTCCAGCTGTCCGCGCTGTACACTCTTCGGCGGATTCTCAGGGGGACGAGGGGCCACGCCCCGAGCACGACCCCGTAGAATGCTCTCAGGCTCGTGGACCTGCCCCTGGGATGAAGGAGGACTCGAAAGGAGACAAAGTTGTCTGAAGACCTATTCGGTTTGCTTCTACTCCAGACCGGATAAGGACGGTTCCGATTCGTGAATCTGACCATCTACTATAGCCGCTTCCGCAATCGTAATGTGCCTTAAAAACCAGAGCCACTGGCAACAAAGGCTCGTCCGTCTGCCTGTCCTTCGGGTCTGGATTGTCTCCGAGAAAAGCGTCTTTTTGAGATAGACTCTTAAACCACTTTTCGCTTTCAGACCTGCTGGCAATTAATGAATTAAGCTCTGCTTCGACCAAAGCGTATAAAGCCTTGCCTGTTGAAGGCAAGGGTAGGGCGCCATCCTCGCCTCTCAATCTGAAGATCCCATTACGCGAACAGAAATTCACGGCTTTCCTGAACATGGCCAAAAGACGTTCCCAATGGTTATGCGTCTGAACCGAGAATGGTTGAACAAGCGAGAGATGCGTTCGGGCAAACTCAACCACTTCTGAGGCGGTCGAGACAGAAATTTTTTGGCTTAGTAGTGTCTCCCATCGCTTGAGTGCTTCCTCCAGATCCTGTTCGCCACCCCGGAGGACTCGCTCCCATTCCTCTTTTGCTTTTGCAGCTTCTTGAGATTTGCCGGTTACCTTTTCCCAAATCTGGATTATGAGAGATATGACTGATGCCAATTCCGCGAGAGTCAAATCTGCACCCTATCTGCACCCAGTCATCGGAAACCAAGATAAACTAAAAAACTGAGTCCGCATAATCCATTGGTAATAAGAGCTTTATCTGGTCGGGACGGCGAGATTCGAACTCGCGACCCCCTGAACCCCATTCAGGTGCGCTACCAGACTGCGCCACGTCCCGACTTATTTATTTTCAATGACTTGCGGCAGTTCGGTGACTTCTGGATTTTCAGGTGTAGTGAATAGCGTAGTGAAATGAATCGAGGTTATGGCTCTTCTCTTGTGCTCCTCAACGGGATTTGCGTATCGCTCAACCATTTCCAGTCTCTTCCAGCGCCCAAGCGCTTTGACCGTTATTAAGTCCACCTTTCCTTCGGTCACAAGCCGTGTGGCGAAAGTATGCCGCAAGGCATGAGGGGTACAATCAGAGATTTTAGCACAGCGGCAAGCTCCGCTGAAAGCCGTACGGATGTCCTTGAGCCGTGTCACACCGTCGCGTTTCACGAAGACCCATTCACTCTTGCTCCTCGCCATCTGAACCTTTAAAGGTTGAACCAACTCTGGCCGCAAAGGGACGATCTCTTTGGTCTTGTTTTTTGCATAAGCGGCCTGGACGGTTAAATAGCCCCGGTTCAACTTCTTAGTTATTTGTATACGAGGTGCCCGCCCCACGGGGGATCCGGATGGACTCCACCAATTGTTGAACCTGAAGCGGGGGCGGCGCCGTGGCCTGCGAGATGGCAATGGAAACGGCGAAGTTCAGTACCATGCCGAGTGTGCCAATCCCCTCGGGGGAAACGCCGAACAGCCAGTGGTCCGCCGAGTTGAGTTCCGGATGGACGAACTTGAAGTAGATGATGTATCCCGCGGTGAATGTGATACCAACGATCATGCCCGTAATCGCTCCGTACTTGTTCATCCGTCTGGAAAAGATGCCGAGTATGATCACTGGGAAGAACGAGGCGGCAGCGAGACCGAAGGCGAACGCCACCACCTCGGCCACAAATCCTGGAGGGTTGATGCCGAAAAAGCCTGCAATGCAAACCGCGATTCCAGCCGTGATCCGCGCTGCGAAGAGTTCGGCTTTCTCGGTGATGTTGGGCCGCAGCCACTTCTTCAAGAGGTCGTGTGCAACCGAAGTCGAAATCACCAAGAGAAGGGCAGCTGCTGTGGATAGTGCTGCCGCAAGGCCTCCAGCCGCAACCAGCCCGGTAACCCAGTTGGGAAGATTGGCGATCTCTGGATTGGCCAGCACCATGATGTCCCGGTCAATGGTGAGCTCATTCTCCATCGCAGCCTTGGTCCCCACATACTGGATGATTCCATCCTGGTTCTTGTCGTCGAACGTGATGAGACCCGTGTCCTCCCATTTCTTGAACCAGGCGGGGGCCTCGGCATAGGCAGCGTTGGAAATGGTGGTGAGCAGATTGGTTCGGGCGAACGCGGCCACTGCCGGCGCAGCGGTGTAAAGCAGCGCGATGAAGACGAGCGCCCACCCTGCAGAGCTGCGGGCTGCCGACACTTTTGTTACGGTATAGAACCGCACGATAACATGAGGGAGGCCGGCGGTCCCGACCATCAAGGCGGCGGTAATCAACAAGACATCCAGCGTACCCTTCTGCCCAGAGGTATAGGCGGCGAAGCCCAGCTCTTGACTCAAGCTGTCAAGCTTCTCAAGTAGATGCTGGCCCGATCCATCGTTTAAAGTGGCGCCCAGCCCGATCTGGGGTATCAGGTGATCGGTCATCATCAGCGAAATGAATATGGCGGGCACCAGATAGGCAAAGATCAGAACACAGTACTGTGCCACCTGGGTATAAGTGATGCCCCGCATCCCGCCCAGCACCGCGTAGAAAAAGACAATCCCCATCCCGATGATCACACCCGTATTGATTCCCACGTCGAGAAAGCGTGAAAAGACGATGCCGACGCCGCGCATTTGACCGGCCACGTAGGTAAACGACACGAAGATGGCGCAGATCACGGACACAACGCGAGCTAGCTGGGAATAATACCGGTCGCCTACGAAATCCGGCACCGTATACTTGCCGAATTTCCTCAGGTAGGGGGCCAGCAGCAGAGCCAACAAAACGTATCCTCCCGTCCAGCCCATCAGGTAGACGGAACCGTCACGTCCCATGAAGGAGATGAGCCCGGCCATCGAGATAAACGACGCCGCCGACATCCAACCCGCCGCTGTTGCCATCCCATTGACGACGGACGAGACACGACCACCGGCGACATAGAACTCGCTCGTGGAGGTGGCCTTGGACAAGATCGCTACGCCGATATACAGTGCGAACGACAGTCCGACCATGACAAAGGTCCACGCCTGAACACTCATGGTCCGCTCCCGTCCCGGTCGTCGACGTCGTAACGGCGGTCCAGACGATTCATCAGCGCGACGTAGATGAAGATCACTATGACGAAGACGTAAATCGACCCCTGCTGCGCAAACCAGAAGCCGAGCCTGAAACCACCCACAGAGATTTGGTCCAACTCGTCGACGAACAGAATACTGAAACCAAACGACACCAAGGCCCAGATGCCGAGGAGAATCACCAAGTAGTGTAAGTTTTTTCTCCAGTAGGCTCGCTGCTTTGCACCGCTGTCCATGTCTGTCACGCCTGGTCTCCAATCAATGGCCTGCTCAGTGCCTCGCTTCGTAAATATGGTAACGTTTGTGGCGAGGGCGACAGCGCCGAGTTCGCGAAGCGACCACGACGCGATGCCAGTGTACATCGTCAAGGAGAAGCGACAAAGAAATCAATGCCGTCCCGACACCACCCCTCAGCCCCAAGGGGAAGATTGCTGAGCCATGAGCCGATGTCTGCTACGATTGAGTGATCCATGCTGTTGAGACTCTTTCTGCTCTTCACCATTGTCCCGCCACGCTCAGGCGAGAACCAAATTCAAGCTACCTATGAGGGAAAAGGTGGAAATCCGAATTAAGAGTACGTTGCTTTCTCAAAGTCCTCGAGAAGAGAGCCGATTGATAGCAGTGCTCAGCACAATGGTGATTCTGTTTGTTTCCTTGCTTTGCTGGCGAGACCCACAGCTGTTCAGACTTTTGGCTGCCACACCGCATCAGATCCTAGCAGAGCAGGAGTATTGGAGACTGATCACGGCAATTGCCGTCCATGCTGATCTGCGGCATTTTCTTTCCAATGCCATTTTCTTTACCTTTTTCGTGTATTTGCTGTACGGATACTTTGGATTCTGGATGTATCCGGTCTCCTTTGCGGCACTCGGCGTACTCACAAACTACTGTTCCCTTCTCACCTATTCGGGGAACGTTCAACTGGTTGGGGCTTCGGGAGTCATCTATCTGATGGCGGGGTTCTGGCTGACTATCTATGTTTTTATCGAGCGATCCCGCCCACTTCAAAAACGGCTTCTGCATGCTATTGGGATTGGACTCATCGTGCTGATTCCTACCAACCTATCGCCGGGAGTGAGCTACCGGACCCACGCCATTGGCTGCTGTATTGGCGTCATTGCTGCAGTTGGATATTTTCAGGCGAGGAAAGATAAGATCCGATCACTGGAAACTCTTGAGATCGATGCACTGGCGGAAGTGAGAGGGGGAGGTAATAACTGGATAATGTAGGTCTCAGTCACTCAT
>JALLOL010000136.1 GCA_027717875.1 Acidobacteria bacterium AH-259-L09
CACGTTCCCGTACACACCGTGAATGTGGTTGCAGTGAAAGGCGTTGATAAAGCTTTCGATGCTGCACTGGAATTTGGCAAAAGCATGGGGCCAGTTGTCTTGAGAAATGGCTGCAATTTCATGGTTGCGCTCACCGAAATCGACGAAGTCCGCCAGAAGGGCCGTCATGCGGTATTGCCCGTCGTGGCGGGTAAGCCTGGCCAGGGTCACCGGGCCGGGCGCGGCGATATGGTAAACAGACGCACCTCCTGCTGGAAAATAGAAACCCTGAGGACGAAACTCGGTTCGGGGTAGGTTGACTTCAGGATCGAAACTCCTGCCAGCGAAATAGGTGGCATGCTCCCCGCTGTTGCAAAGATCCCAGACCCCCAGATCTTTGTGGTAGTGGCGCACGTCGGCAAACAGCACAGGGGTGTTGGAAAGGTGTTTGAAAATTTGCATGGTCAAGGCAGCGTCGCAGTCAGCTTCTGTGGCACAGACAATCGGTGGCTTTGCAGACCCCTCGGGCCCATAGGGGTCGTTCAGAAAGGCCTCGGCGACATCGGCGGTGGCATAGTGCTCCGTCAATTCCCGTTGACCTTTGATTCCACAAAAATCGTATTTGAACTCCTCCATGAGATCGATCATGGCGTAGTACATGGCTAACTGCTTTCTGAGCAGCTCCTCAGTAAGACGAAAGGTGGCCTGCGGCTCAGTCCAGTGGATTTTCTTAATCCTGGACTTCAGGAAGTCCAGGGCAGGCGACACTCGCTCACCGTTTTCTAATTCTTCCTCAGCCCGGCGAACCAGTTCGAATTGGTCAACGTGGTCGACATCGATGCCGAATTGCTTCGCCCATTGAGCCGGGTCCACTACCGTAGTGTCGATGCCCAGCGATCGCCCTCCCACCAGACAGTAGGTGAGTCCTCTCAGCCGGTGCGCCCCCGCGATAGCGACAATTTGTGATCTGAGACGGGAACGCACGTTGGGCTCGGCAATATCACCAAAACTCTTTAGGAATCGGATGCCGGCCTGATCTAGTGAGCCAGAGTTTGCGAGCATGCCCACCAGACCCGGATATTGGGGATTGACATTGGAAAACATGACAATGGGCTGCGGGCAAAACTGAGCAGCCACTCGCGCATACTGTGGCCAGGCCCAAACCGAAAAATTGAACAGGACCACGTCCACGGCGCAAGCCGCCATCTTTTTTCCACTGCGCACGGCAATCTCGTTTTGCCAAATCACCTCGTCCCCACAGACCACCTCAAATCCCTCCTCCTCCAGGTACTTGATGAGCTTTTGCCGGAACTCGCGGTTGACCGGCGCCAGATTCTCCTTCAAGAAGCTGCGCCCGTCACCGAAGTCCAGGACCCCTACTTTGATCTTTCGCGATTGCAGATTCTCAAGCATGAATAAGATAACCTCCTTAAATTGTGGGTTCAGGATTGCAATCCTGGACGTATTCGCTGGAGCACGAGAGTCACCAGCAGCAGGGCAGCCGTACCAAAGGCCCCCACCAAAATCTCGTCGATCCGGCATTGCCACCAGCTGTCCCCCCGGAGAAACGTTCCCCAGCTGATGACCAGCACACTGGCTCCGATGCCGGCAATCCCGTGCCAGGCCTTTAAGCGAGCCGAGAAAAGAGCCAGCAGGAAGAGTCCAAGGATACCCCCGCCAAAAATGCCCGATATTTGCCACCAGATGTCCAGAGCACTCTTGGCGCGGATCATCAGCAAGGCGAAACCGGTACCTAAAGTGCCCCAAAACAGGGTACTGGCGCGAAGAAAGAAAACGCTGGCCCGATCATCCAGGTTCGGCTTGAAGTACTTTTTATAAAAATCCAGCAGGGACACCGTCGCGGAACAGTTCAACGCTGAATCGATGGTGCTCATAGCGGCCGCTAGGATTGCCGCTATGATTAACCCTCGCAGCCCAGTCGGGACTTCAGTTGCGATGAAGAATGGAAAGACTTGATCGCCTTTGGTCACCGAGGGGTCCAGCGAGTGCGTTCCAGCCGAGTAGAAGGCGAATAGAGTCGTTCCAATGTACAGGAAAAGTGCGGTGAGCGGGATGAAAATAGAGGCCGAGATCCATACCGATTGCACTGCCTCCTTTTCCGTGGCGGCCGACCCATACTTTTGGACATAATTCTGATCTGCAATAAGATTACGAAGATTCTCCGTGAACCCATAGAGGATCATGACCCACACGGTGCGCGAAGTCAGTGACAGGTCCAAACCACCCAGGCTGAACTTCCCTTGGGCAAGCACCACTTTGATCAGGGGATCCGGGCCCGTGAAGACATGCAAAGTCAAATAGAGTGCGCAAAACAAAATCCCGCCCACCATGATGATCGATTGTAAAACGTCGGTCCAGATCACCGCCTCCATACCCCCGAGCAGCGTGTAAATGATAGTGATTAAGCCCAGAATTAGGATCACCAATTCGATCGACCAAGGCGTAAAGGTCTGCAGTAGAAGTGCGGCCAGGTATAGGATTACCGCCGTCCGACCCACCATGTAGAGGACAAAGGAGAGGCCCGCATAGAACCGGGCCCAGCCACCCAGGCGGGTTTCCAGAAATTCGTAGACCGAGATCAAGCCCTTTCTCCGATAATAACGGACGGCAAATCGACAGGCTAACCAGCTCACCGGAATCAGGGTCAATCCAAAGATCAAGGGGTGCCAGTTGTCGTCATAGGCCTTACCCGGAGTGGCGATGTAAGAAATGCTACTGGTGTAGGCGCTCATGATAGCTAATCCCGCGGCCCAGGCTGGAATCGTTCGGCCCGCGAGCATGAACCCGTCTGGTGTACGACTCTTACGGACAAAGTAGATACCCATAGTAATCAGCGTGGCCGCGTATGCAAACAAGATGAGCGTATCAAGTAGGCCAAGCTCAGTCCGCATTTCTCACACCCGCTCTACTGCATCGGCGCAATGATCCGCCCTGACTGCGTTGTGCTCAGTCGGTCTCCTCAGCGTACCCTAGGGGCGAGCCGGTGGCTCGCCCGAACAGAGCATCCACCGAGAACCGGTTCGGGCGAGCCACCGGCTCGCCCCTAAGGTACGCTGAGGAGGCCGACCGAACGGAACGCAGTCGGGCCGGATCATTGCGCCGATGCAGTAGAGCGGGTGTGAGAAATGCGGACTAATACTCTGTGTCCTTTGTGTCTTTGTGGTCAGAAAAAGATTTGGCGTTCTCAGTAATGTAGTCCTCTCGGATCGGGCTAAAAACATCCAGAGCTTTCACGGGACCCGCTAGGGCAGTCGCCTTGTGAGGCATGTTGGACGGAATAAGATACAGTGAGCCGGGTTTCAGGACTTTGGTTTCTGATCCAATCGTTAGTTCCATTTGTCCTTTCAGCACGACGCCTCCTTGTTCGTGGGGATGACTGTGAAGAGGTACTTCGGCCCCCTCGTCAATCTCCACATAGGAGAGCATTAATTTTTCGCCGTACGGTGCACGAATGCGTGTACCGGGAAAGATCTCCTGAGGCTTAATCTTCGATAAATCGATAAAAGGCATAACCCCTCCATTTCATGTGGTGGCATCGATTCTAAGGAAAATCCGGGAACATAGCACGATTTTTTTTGCTGCGAGGGTTCCGGCGATCAACACAGTTCTTGTGGTTTTGCGATATCATGGGATATGAGGGATACATACTTTTTGACCGTCTCTTGACGGTGTGTGTTTCTTCCTAGTGAGGCCCCTTTGCAGAGTTAAAGCAATAGTCATTGGTGTTCTATACAAATGATCGCGAATGATGTTCGGCTTGGCAAGGACGTGACAATCTATCACCCTGATCTTGTCAATCTCTATGGATGTGAGATAGGGGATGGATGCAAGATCGGTGCGTGAAGGGAAATAATGATTCCATTCCTTGATTTGAAAGCACAGTATCTGAGTGTAAAAGATGACATTGACGCGGCGATTGCTCGCGTGCTGGAGAGTGGCCAGTTCTCTTTAGGAAAGGAAGTGGCAGCCTTTGAAGAAGAATTTGCCGCATACTGCCAGACCAAATTTGCCATTGGCGTGAATTCAGGTACCAGTGCCCTCCATCTAGCATTGTTGACTGCCGGCGTCGAGGCAGGAGATCAAGTCATTACCGTGCCGATGACCTTCGTAGGCACCGTGGCCGCCATTCGCTACACCGGAGCTACTCCAGTTTTTGTGGACATCGATCCATGCTCTTATACGATGGATTTCACGAAAATCGAAAACGCCATTACTCCTCAAACCAAGGTCATCCTGCCGGTTCACCTTTACGGACAGATGGCTGACATGGACCCTATCATGGAGATTGCCCGACGCCATTCGCTGATTGTGATTGAGGATGCTGCTCAGGCTCACGGCGCGGAATACAAAGGCCGCCGCAGCGGTAGCATCGGTGACCTTGGCTGCTTCAGTTTTTATCCGTCGAAAAATCTTGGAGCGTACGGCGAAGGTGGGATGGTAACCACCAATAACCCGGAATACGAAAAAATCATCCGTATGTTGCGCAACTGGGGACAAGTAGGCAGATGCAACCATGTGCTCAAGGGTTTTAACTACCGAATGGATGGCATTCAGGGTGCCATCTTGCGCGCTAAATTGTGCCGGATCGACGAGTGGACCGAGGCTCGCCGCAGACTCGCAGCCTCCTATGACCTGCTGCTCGCTGGTAGCGGTGTCACGATCTCCCAGACTCTGCCTACTCGTCGCCATGTCTACCATATATATGCCATTCGAACGCCACAACGCGATATCCTCCAGCAAACCCTTCGCAATCATGACATGCAAGCAGAAATACACTATCCCGCACCGATACATCTGATGCAGGCTCACGACGATTTAGGGTATCAGTCTGGAGACTTTCCTCATTCCGAGAGGTTGGCGCGGGAGGAACTCTCGCTGCCGTTGTATCCGGAGCTGCCGGAGGAGGCGTTGGAGCAGGTCGTGGAGTGTATACGCAACGCCAGCATGGAGGCGATCCATCGATAAAGGCTCAAAGTGCTTCCCGGTGCAGAGTACCTGCCGGCTGAAATGAGAGCAGTGTTGTGTGTGGTATTTGCGGTATCTTGAAAGCAGAACGTTCTGATCCGGTTGACCGGACACTACTGGAACAGATGAATGCCACCTTATATCATCGTGGGCCGGACAGCATTGGAGTCTACGTGAACGGTAATTTCGGACTAGCCATGTGCCGCCTTGCCATTATCGATGTGGCTGGTGGACAGCAACCCATCTTCAACGAAGATAAGAGCATCGTGGTGGTCTTCAACGGCGAAATTTACAACTTCCGCGAGTTGCGAGCTGAACTAGAGCAATATGGTCATCGCTTCGCGACCGAGAGCGACACCGAAGTGATTGTGCACGCCTATGAACAGTGGTGCGACGATGCTTTGCTGCGCTTTAACGGCATGTTCGCATTCGCCCTTTGGGATCAGCGCAGCGAACGGCTCCTGCTGGCCCGGGACCGGATGGGAAAGAAACCACTTTATTGGCACAACTCGCCCCAGGGACTGCTCTGGGCCTCAGAGGCGAAGGCGCTGTTGGTCGTGCCCTGGGTGAAGCGGCGTTCTAATGCCTGGGCTTTGCATCACTACCTCACGCTGCAATATACGCCCGACCCGCTTACGATTTTCGAAGGTATCTACCAATTGCCGGCGGCCCACAAGCTGGTTGTGGACCGTGGCAGAGAGCCCCAGATCTCGCGCTGGTGGCAGCTAGCCTTTGAGCCGAAATGGGATTTTCCCGAAAACGAGGTCCTGGTGCAGGCCAGAGAGTTATTGGGGAGAGCAGTCGAGCGCCGACTCATCTCGGAAGTACCACTGGGCGCCTTTCTAAGTGGCGGAATTGACTCCTCGAGCATCGTGGCGCTCATGGCGGAACGAATCTCGCAACGGGTCAGGACTTTCTCGATTGGATTTGAAGAGCGACATTTCTCCGAGACGCACTACGCCCGGCAGGTTGCCGAGCGCTACAGGACCGACCATCACGAGTTTATGTTTGGACCTAGCGACCTTGTGCGTGCGATTGAAGGTGTGATCTCAGCTACTGACGAACCGTTGGCAGATCCGTCGGCATTGCCACTTTACGAACTGGCCAGACAAACGCGCCGGCACGTTACAGTGGCGCTTTGTGGCGATGGCGGCGATGAGACACTGGCAGGCTATCGTCGCTATGCCCTCGACAGCTTGCTGCGTCCCTATGCAGCACTGCCGAATTGGGTTACGCAGCGCCTTCTACCGGCCGCTGTCGCGCTGCTGCCCGAACCGACCTGGCTTCCCTACGATCGTAACCCAATTGTTGGCCTGAAGCGACTCGGGCAATTTTCGAGCGTTACACCCAAGGCCTCAATCGTGCGTTGGGGTTCCTACTTTGTCCATGACGATAAGCTGGCCCTCTACGCCGACCGCTGGCGTGATGAATTTAGCCAAGTAGACACGGCCGACTGGATTGCAGCCGCCTACGACAGGGCGCAGGCATCCAGTCTGCTTGACTCTACGCTTTACGCCGATCATGTGACCTATCTGGCAGGTGATTTGCTGCCCAAGACCGATCGAATGACAATGACTCATTCAGTGGAAGCCCGCGCCCCCCTCCTAGACCCCGATTGGGTGGAATGGACAGCACGCCTGCCCAAGCGATACAAGGTACGTTGGCTGCAAACCAAGTGGTTACTCAAGGCGGCCTTCGCTGAGAAGCTGCCTGACGCCGTGGCAGAGCGTGGGAAGCAGGGCTTTAGCGTGCCCATTGGGCTGTGGTTGCGCCGTGAATTACGGGAATGGACGCGCGAACGGCTTCTCAACAATCGTGCCCTTGATGAGTGGTTCCGCCCCGCGGCAATCAAACAACTGCTCGAAGAACACGACGGGGGCCGGATCGACCATGGCAAGCGCCTGTGGGCGTTGGTGATGTTTGCAGTCTGGGTGGAG
>JALLOL010000137.1 GCA_027717875.1 Acidobacteria bacterium AH-259-L09
GAATACTTCTTTCATGAGTGCGGTGTGGTGGAGCGTCGTAACCCTAACGACGGTGGGCTATGGCGATATAGCGCCCACAACAGCAGGTGAGCGCCTGATCGGGCAGTGATCATGTTTTTTGGAATTGGTATCCTAGCGTTGTTTAGCGCAACCATTGCCAGTGTGCGAAAAGCACATCATACTATGTGGGTGGAACCATCGAGCCCGAGCGATTTTTCACCAGCTTCGAACGGACCGCCGGATCGACATAGCACCTATTGTGTTAATCGCCGAGATCGACATAAAGCCCATTGATGATGAGAACCTATTCTTTGTTCAAGGGACGGTCAATGAAGAGAATTTGAGGCGGGCCAATATAGAGCAGGCAAAAATGGGTCATCATACTGGGCGACGATCGTTTGGACGCGAATGGTCAGGATGCCAAAACCGTTCTCTCGACGCTCACGGTGGAAAGCTTAATTCCCAACGTTTACACCATCGTGGAAGTCGTGGATAGCGCCAATATAGAGCATTGCCAGCGGGCGCATGCTGACGAGATTGTTGTTGGCAGCGAGTTTAGCAGCACATTGCTCTATCGAGCTGCAGTCGATCATGGTTTTTCCAAAATACTCTCCGGGCTTCTGAGTTCACGGTTTGGTAATGGCCTTTATAGGATGCCGGTTCCAGCCTCAATGGCTGGAAACACTTTCATGGAAGTCTTTACACAGATGAAACGCAGCCACCAAAGTACCGTCTTAGCTGTCATACAAGGCACCGAAGGAAAAATCATTACGAATCCGCCCGCTGACATTCGCGTCGAAGGGTCGGATCATCTGAGTGTTATAGCGAGTGGACAGCCACGGTAAGGGTCATTGCGGAAAATCCGCTTTCATAGGAATTGACGCGATTGGATATAATAACCCGCGTAATTTGCCTACTTCGAGCACAAAGAGACTTTGGTTCAAGAGAGAATTATGTCGATGGGCCGGGTGGACACCAAAGACAAGGTGAGGGGAGCAACGACAGCATCGGTGGTCGGCAATCTGCAAGTCCCAAGGCAAGCATTGACCCGGAGCTGGCCGAGTACTATGCCAACTTGGAAGTACCCTATGGTTCTGACCTTGCCACGGTTCGAAAAGCATGGAAACGATTGCTCCGGAAGTATCATCCCGATCTTCATTCCGGAGATCCAAAAAAGCGGAAGGTTGCCAGTGAATTAACGCAACAGTTGAATCGTGCCTACGAACAACTGGCAAAACGCTTGGCAAGATAAGTGAAAAAATAGGAGGAGGGAATATGTCCGAGAACCTCGATTTGGTCAAAGGCTACTTGCTTGACATTGATTTGAAGATCGTTGACGAGAATGAAGCCGAGGAATTGGTCATAGTAGAAGATGAGGAAAATGGCATTCAAAACCTTGTCATAGACTGCGAGCAGCCAATCGTCATCCTCGAACAGCTCATTATGGAAGTTCCCAATGATGAAGGAGATTTCTTCAAACGTCTCCTTCAGATGAATCGATCCCTGGTTCACGGGGCGTTTGTCCTGGACGACGAAGGTCGCTTTGTGTTTTTCAGGGACACACTGCAGCTGGAGAACCTGGATCGTAATGAGGTGGAAGGCTCCGTTCGAGCGCTTGCACTGGCCTTGGCGGAAAACGGCGCAGAATTACTGGAATATAGTCACCAATAGTCCGAATGGGAGGTAACAATGAGTCTGTTTCAAAGGATTTTCAAAAACGCGCAGTCTCAGGCACATTCTCTAGTGGATACGCTTGAGGACCCTATTAAGTTGACCGAACAGGGTATTCGTGATTTGAAGAAGGACTTACATGGTGCTATGACAAGCCTGGCGCAGGTGAAGTCCATCGCGATTCGTCTCAAAAAGGACACAGAAGACCAGAAGAAGCTCGGGCAGGACTACGAAAGAAAAGCTATGTTACTTCTCCAAAAAATGGAGAGTGGAGATTTGCAAAAAGCAGAAGCTGAGGGCCTTGCAACTGAAGCTCTGAACAAAAAGGAAGGGGCTTTGCAGCGGGCAGCCACGTTGAAAAAGGACTACGAGCAACAGCAACAGATGGCAGATCAGCTTCAGGCAAAAGTACAGAAGCTCAAGGATACGATCACCCGGTACGACAATGACCTCGTCACCTTGAGAGCTAGAGCGAGGACAGCACAATCGACGCGCAAAATTAACCAACAAATGTCAAACCTCGACTCTTCTGGCACCATCGCGATGTTGGAGAAGATGAAGAACAAGGTGATGGAGGAAGAATCCTTAGCTGCGGCCTACGGAGAGATCTCGGATGCGAGCTTGGGTTTGGACGAACAGATCGACAAAGCCCTGGCCGAAGCTAGCTCGACCCAGGCAGCTGATTCCTTGGCAAAACTGAAAAAGAAGATGAAAATCGAAGGATAGTTACCCTCTGCAGTGGGATTACACGCAAAAAGTCAATTAATCACAAAAGTACAAGGACACTGATGTTAACACCGGCCTAAAAGAGCACCCATTTCACCGGAATAAAAAGGACCCACCTGAGAGAGCCCCATCGACCAGGAGGCGGTAAAAAACTCTACAGAGAGATTCTAAATCAAAATATAGAGCCTTTCTCCTTTTCCTCAAGTCCTGGATGAGGTAGATTCGATAGGGAATAAAGGCGCGATTGAGAACTGCTCTTCATGACGGATTTAGCCCTGGGAAACCGTTTGACTTTGACAACGAGGGCTCCCGCCAAGGCGACCATGCCAGTGATCCGCATAGATCGGTCCTGAGACAGACCCTCAGTGATCGACTGAACCAGTCCAGTCAGGCGGCGAGCCTGCTCGTAGATTTGCACGGGACTGGCTCCCGGGAAGAACTGAGCCGGAGATTGAGGCTCACAGGCCTGCAAAGTCTGTACCATCTTCCTGACGTAGAGCACCCATTGCGTGCCCCCCAGTTGCCAGTGACCCTCCAGGAGGTGCGAAAGAACTTCCGCTGCGAACGGGCCGGCCAGTCCTTCCTGTGGCAGACAGGTACGATTGTGCGAGGCGACGAGGAGGCTGCTCGCCACCCACAGAGGGGGATCCCCGATTCAGTGATTGCCTCTCGATCGGACTTTCCAATGGAGTTCAGCCACTGATCTGCCAGCTGAAATCGTTTCTCATTCAAGGACAGCCGAAGCAGGACCGCTTCTTTCGACTGCTTGAGCCTCACTCCAGAGGCGTGACTCCTCATTGGAAAGGCTCAGCAACCTTTCACTGGGGCGATGGTTCAGGATCTCGACATTGAGATCGGGCAGGACAATGCGGTCGTTTTCAATCTGAAGTTTGAGGAACGACTCGGAAGCCGTGCTGTCCGTTCGAAGCGACAGCAGCCAGCTGCTCAGATCATTTTCAACCAACCGGACGATTTGCTGCTGGCGTTCCTTGCGCTGATAAAGTAGGCGTAGCTCTTCTCCCTGGAAGGCTCGCAATGCCAGCAGTCCCAAGCAGACTGATGGCAGCAAGACCGTCAGCACAAAAAGCAGAATCCATTTTCGACTGCTTTGTAAAGCCTTTGAAATGTGACACACTGGTCTTATTGTGTGCTGATTTGGACTGATGCAATGTTAAGGTTCGGTCAAGTTTTTGTCAAAAAACGGTGAGAGTCAGGTGTCGCCTCCAAGCTCGCAGTCAAAAACAGTACCGCAACGAAGGTCTATCAAAACTTCCGGAAGTTCATCCGTGACAGCCGGGCTTCAATAACAGGTGTCCACCATCTCAGAAAACCCTCCAACTCAAAAGAATTTGCTCCTGAATCACTTGAAACAGGGAACATCATCAGGTGGTTTCACCAGACCAGAGGTGCGAGTGCTCTCATCAACAACTGCGATGTCCGTCTCGGAATGGAGAGACCTACTAGATACACAGGTGGCGCAGCTCAGCAAGAGGCTATCTTGATTACACGAGGATTCTGGAGAGTTCGGGGGGAAATTCCTTTAACCTACTTGGCTCGCAACTATGACGATGGCAGCGGAGAGCCTCTTGGATACAACCAGGTCAAGGGCGCACCCTTACTCTGCAACGAAGCACAAGAGGAAACCTTTGCCAAGCTTCCTGATCGGTTCCGTTTTAAGGACGCGAAACAACAGTACGGCAAAGGCTCACAGGCGACTACCGATTTTCTAAACAAGTGCATTAGCTGCGGGATGCTTCGGAAGGTAAAGGGGGGTTATGAGAAAGTACCGGACTAAGCGGACTATGACTGTATCTTATTTGCTCACTAGAGTTTATCACTCCGGTCCTGAACGGAGTGCGGCGGACTGTAGCGGACTGTTTGGTTCAGTCTCTAATCAGTTTAGTCCGGTCAGTCCGGACAAGTCCGTAAGGCACCGGAGTTCTAAGTATTGGATACAAAGGAGATATGCTGTTAGTCCGGCTACTCCGGTAGTTCTACTGCTAGGCAAGTCTGCAAGGAGGTATTTGATATGGAAGAAACTTTAGAGCGATCCGCCAAGGAAGTCGATGAAGCCCCTGCACCACTAACTGAGTGGCAGTGGGCTCAACTTCTGGCCTGGGTCGAGTCTGAGGGCAGCCCTCAACCCACTGTGATGATCCGGGGGAGTTAAATGATGGGTAAACCCTTCGCTCTGATCCAGGTTCCCAATCAGCGGCTATTTGGCATGAAGGCAGCAGCACAGTGCCTGGGAATCCACGATCATGTGCATTTACACAGCCTCGCTACAGCCTGCTGCACAGGCTTAAACTCGCGGCAGACTCTTTACCGCCTGATGAAGTACCGCCTTGGTCCGCTCCAAGTGATGTGGTCAAAAAATCCCAGCTCTGAAGGACTGGCAGACCATTCAACTGGGGGCCTGATGTCACATCACTTAGAGGACATGATCCAAGTCAGAGGACCTCATCAGGCGATAGAGCGTCTGCCCCTCATTGGATTTGAGATGGCACAGCTACTCGGGCTGAAACTGAGGCCAAGAGCGCGAACAACATCATGAGAAAAGAACTATATCAGCAGGCGGATTTCAAGGTTTGGTGAGACAGTGGTTATGCAATGTCACGATGAAATTCTAACTGTGCCCCAGGTGGCTGCAGAGCTTCATTGTTCCAAAGCGCATGTCTATAAAGCCATCAATGGTGAGGTGGCAGGAGTTTCCAGACTTCCAGCCATCTGCATGGGCCGAAGGAAATTGGTTCGTCGAAGCAGCCTGGAACGGTGGAAGGAAACCAACGAGAAAGGATCATCTCAGGATGGTATGATCCCACCATCGCCAGAAGTTGATGCTGTTAGACGCGTGAAAGGAGGGTTTCATGCGTAAACGGTATCAGAAAGGGAGTTTAAAGAAAGTGGGTGCTTCTTGGGTTGGTCAATGGTGGGAAGAGGGCCATCGACGCAACAAGACGCTTGGCCGGGTCTCCGAGATGACCAAGTCGGAAGCGCGGTCCCAGTTGGCCGACATTCTCGCTCCGGTCAATAAACGATTCGATTTGCCTTCAGGCCAATGGGAGTTCGGTGATTTCATCAGGCAGGTGTATCTACCCTTCTACAAGCGCAAGTGGAAGGATTCTACAGCCAGGACCAACGAGGATCGCATCCGGTACCACGTGATCTCTCAGTTCGACAAGTGCAGGGTCGACAGCTTCACTCGTGACGGATTGCAGGACTTCCTCGACCAGAAAGCTGCTGCTGGGTTGTCTTTCAGTACGGTTGACCACCTGAGATGGGATCTCAAGCAAATCTTCGATCTGGCCGTTGCTGAGGGTCACTTACAAAGGAATCCTGCAACATTGCTGTTCACGCCAAGGGAGGCTCACCGTCCCGCAAAGCCAAGGATGGCATGGCAGGAAGTGAAGCTACTTTTTTCCATTCTTGACCTCCGGGAACTTGTAATCTGCATGCTTGCCATTATCGGAG
This sequence comes from Acidobacteria bacterium AH-259-L09, assembly GCA_027717875.1. The sequence goes on from JALLOL010000137.1 coordinate 5,869, forward strand.
GTGTTCGACCTGGAGAGATCTTCGCACTCAAATGGACGCACATTAGCAAAGACTCTCTCGACGTGCAGCAGCGAGTTTACAGGGGAAAAGTGGACTCACCAAAGACCCGTCGTTCACTGCGAAGAGTTGCTCTCTCGGAAGGTCTGCGTTCAATGCTGGCCCGTTGGAGGAGTCTCTCTATCGATACGAGCCCGGAGGCGTGGGTCTTTCCGTCGGAAACTCTGAAGACTCCCTTGTCAAAGGACAACTGCTGGAGGCGTCATATACAGCCCAAATTGGAAAACGTGGGGCTCGGATGGGTGAATTTTCACGTGATGCGGCGCACCCACTCATCTCTCATGCGGGAATTGAATGTGGACCCGAAGGTAGTTGCCGACCAGCTGGGTCATACTCTGGATGTCAACCTGAACGTTTATACACAGACCGATCTGCGGCTGCGAAAGGACGCTGTTGACGCTCTGGAGACGGCCCTTATGGTCCATTGAAGGTTCCTTAATGGAGTATTAATGGAGTAGGAGATTTGAGGAGTGTCTGTAAATGATTGAAAAAGCTGGAGCGGGAGAGGGGAATCGAACCCCCGACGTCCAGCTTGGGAAGCTGGCATTCTACCGCTGAATTACTCCCGCTCGTAACGGAATCAGCTATTTGCAAGAAGCAGCGTAACTTACAGGATCGCCATACTGTCTCTCAAGTCTAAACTGTCCATCCAAAACCCCCTGTTCAGACCCAAAAATGGACAGTAAATCAGACAGTAAAAAAACCAAAACTTCCGTTCCCTCCGCCTGAGAATCCAACCTTCTCACGCCGCTTCTCACAAGCCCAAAACTATACCACACCCCGCCAACCGCGATGAACAAAGCCCCGCACCAATGGCGGCAGGATTCGGGGCTTGCAGGTGGCAAGATCCGAGTTCCTGGAGAATTTGCTACACTGCCAGTGGGCTCAGGCGCAATGAGACGGTTGCGGGAGGCCAGCATCTGAGCCTCTCGCTCAAAGCGGGC
>JALLOL010000138.1 GCA_027717875.1 Acidobacteria bacterium AH-259-L09
TGATATAATCCCTATGCTCTAATACCCGTGTTGAAAGGCTGGCGGGTTTGGAGAGGGTGCGAAGAACGTCGGTGGGACCTCATCCCAGAAGACAGAATCGGTGGAGACCTGGATCTGTCGAGCCTGCTGGGGTGTCAGCGAGACGAGGAAGGCCTCCGGCTTGTGGGGAAAGAGCCGGGGCGGGGGAAGGGCGAGCCAGTCTGACGCTCGGCGTCTCCGGCAGGGCGGCGCCTCGACGCCAAGGAGAGGGAATGACACGAATGATCTCGTGGGCAACGATCGCGCTGGTCGTGACCGCCGGCCCGATCGCCGGGCAGGAGCACGCCGGCCAGTACGCTCGGGCCGATGTCGAGTACGGCCTACGGCTCTACGGCACCCACTGCGTGAGCTGCCATGGCGACAACGGCGATGCGGTGCCCGACGTCGACCTTCGAAGCGGCCAGGTATCGTCGGACCGCGAGCTCGCCCGGATCATCCGGGATGGCCTTCCGGACACGGCCATGATGCCCGGCGAGTACAGCGCATCGGAGCTGACGGCGCTCGTCGCCTACCTCAGAACCATGGGCGACTTCGAACCCGGCACGGTGACCCTTGGGGACGCCAGCCGAGGCAGCGTTATCTTCGAGGGCAAAGGAGAGTGCTCACGCTGTCACCGCGTCGACGGGAACGGGCCGCGGGTCGCCCCCGACCTCAGCGACATCGGTGCCAGGCGTACCGCCGGACTACTCCAGCGATCGCTGCTCGACCCCACCGGCGCCATGCTGCCGGTGAATCGTCCCGTCCGAGCGGTCACCCGGGACGGGACCGTGTACAGGGGCCGGCGGCTCAATGAAGACACCTACACGGTGCAGCTCATCGATGAGCAGGAACGACTCGTGTCGCTCGAGAAGGTCGACCTCCGCGAGTACAGTGTCATCGAGACCTCACCGATGCCGTCGTACGCGGACAGGCTCAGCGCGCAGGAGCGGGCCGACCTCCTGGCATATCTCCTCTCCTTGAAAGGAATGGACTGATCATGAGACCTGGATCGGGTAAGGCGCGCGCCCTGATCGCCGCGGGGCTGCTCGTGGCACTGGCTACCGGCAGCGCCCACGCCCAGGTCACCTTCGAGCGCCTGCTCGCCGCTGACCGGGAGCCACGGAACTGGCTGACCTACTCCGGCACCTACTCCAGCACCCGCCACAGTCTTCTCGACCAGATCGACCGCGGAAACGTCGCCGATCTGGAGCTGAAGTGGGTATTTCAAGCGCAGTCGCTGCAGAGCTTCGAGGCCACGCCCCTCGTCGTCGACGGCATCATGTACCTGACCGAGGCGCCGAACACGGTGGTCGCCCTCGATGCCAAGCTGGGGCGGGTGTTCTGGACCTACCCATACAGGCCGTCCGCTAAAGCGCGGCCCTGCTGTGGCCAGGTGAATCGCGGTCTCGCCATTCTCGGCGACATGCTGTTCATGGCGACCATCGACGCGCAGCTCGTCGCCGTTGACGCCGTGAACGGCCGTCCGGTCTGGAAGACCAGCGTTGCCGACCCGAGCGCCGGCTACGCCATGACGCTGGCGCCGCTGGTGGTCAAGGACATGGTGGTGGTCGGGGTAGCGGGCGGGGAGTTCGGCATCCGTGGCTTCATTGCCGCCTACGATGTCAAGAGCGGCGACGAGGTGTGGCGCTTCTACACGATTCCGGGGCCGGGCGAGCCCGGCCACAAAACCTGGGAAGGCGATGCGTGGAAGCATGGCGGTGCCTCCGTGTGGGTCACCGGGTCGTACGATCCCGATCTCAACCTGATGTATTGGGGGATCGGCAACCCGGGACCGGACTGGAACCCCGCACAACGTCCCGGCGACAACCTGTACTCCGATTCCGTCGTCGCGCTCGACGCCGACACCGGCAAGCTCAAGTGGCACTTCCAGTTCACACCCAACGACCCCTACGACTACGACGCCGTTCAGATCCCGGTGCTCGTTGACGAGCCGGCCCGCGACGGGAGCCTCCGCAAGCTGATGCTCTGGGGCAATCGCAACGGCTTCTTCTACGTGCTGGACCGCACGACGGGACAATTCCTCAGTGGCCACCCGTTCGTCCGCGTCAACTGGGCATCCGGCCTGACCCCTGAGGGGCGACCGATCCCGACGCCGCAGCCTCCGGGTGCCACCACCTTTCCGGGCGTTCAGGGCGGAACGAACTGGTACTCGCCGGCCTACAGCCCGTCCACCCGGCTCTTCTATCTCTCGGCGTGGGAGGACTACGGTTCGGTCTTCAAGCCGGAGTTCTCCGAATACCAGCCTGGTCGGCGCTTCCTGGGTGGTCGGCCCACCAGCCCCATTCCCGGTGCCGCCAACGTGCCGTCGATCCGGCGCGGTCATATCAACACATGGACCGAGGCGATGGGACGGGGTGCGGTGATTGCGATCGACCCGGGCACCGGCGAACAGCGCTGGAAGTTCGAGATGAGCGACGTCAGCATGAGCGGACTCCTGACCACCGCGTCGGATCTCCTCTTCACTGGCGGACGCGAGGGCTACTTCCACGCGCTGGACGCCCGCACCGGCCAGCTGCTCTGGAAGGTGACGCTGGGGGGCCAGGTGATCAACGGCCCGATCACCTACGCGGTGGACGGCACGCAGCACGTCGCGGTCGCCGCCGGCAACGGCCTCTTCGTCTTCGGGTTGCGCGACTGAGCCACGTGGCGAGGGAGAGTGTTATGAGCAGTATATCGACGTGGCGTTCTTTCAGGTGAGGGCAGTCACTTCCTGCTCTTGGTAGGCCGCATCCGGGGGGTCAGATCACTTCGGGGGATATACCAGGAAGCCACGGGAAGGTATCTTCCTTGGCCTCTGAGCTGGGAAGAATATTGGAATAGCCGTGTCAGTACTCCAGTGCAGGGAGAGGCAAAGAAGAGCTGTTCGTCATTTGAACCCCCGTCAGACGAGGGCTCCGCGTTTGCTCTCGCCCTGGGTAAGATATTTACCCCCGCATTCACCATATGGGACACCAAAATAGCTTCCCTGAATCGATTTAAACCACTATAATTAAAGCAGATATGGAGCATGAAAGGAGCAAGAAATGGCTGACCCCAAGGGTGAACGGTTGAAGGTCGGTTTTGATGGCAGTTTGAGGTTCGAATTTCATGGGGCTAAGGTCACATCGGATGCCGGGCTTCTAGCCTATCGTGATTTGGACGAGGCGTTGGGTTTATTCGATAGTGTACCCTCCGTTTTTCACGATTCGCGGACGGGGCGCAACATCCAGCACCACCTCGCGTCGTTGCTGCGCCAATCGGTATACAGCCGACTGGCTGGCTATGAAGATGTTAATGATGCCCATCGTTTATCGGTGGATCCGACTATGCGGAGGATCACCGGAAAGAAGACCGACAAGAAGAATGCCGCCAGCGCCAACACGATGGGTCGATTTGAGACCCAGATGCTGTCCGTCAAGGACAACCTCAAAGCCCTTTCGGAAGTCAATGGCCAATGGGTGGAACGAGCACTGGAGAAGACCCCTCATCGACGTATCATCCTGGATTGTTGCCGCGGTCGATCAGCTACTGTTCGGTCGCGAGGTCTCCGGTTTTCTCGAGAGCACCCCCGTGGTCTATTTAGGGGGGATCGATCCGACCGTCTATCTGACGCGCGAGTACGCGCCCTTGCCGACCCGCATGGCTGCATTCACGACACATGCCGATAACATCCCGGCCTACCTCGCTCAGATGCGAGCTAATCTGCACACGCCACTCGCGCGGCCGCACGTTGAGGTCACGAAAAGCGTTCTCGGCGGCATGACAACGTTTTTCGCAGATACCGTGCCGAGCATCTTCTCTGGAGTTACAGACGCCGAACTTCAGGCACGGCTCGCCGCGGCGAACTCGAGGGCCATCAATGCGTTCAATGAGACGCTCGCATGGCTCGATGCTGAGGAGCTCGACGACAATTTCGCGCTCGGCGAGGAGCGATTTCTGACCATGCTGCGTATGAGCGAAGGTATCAACACACTCTAGAAGAGCTCACAGTGGCCGGCGAAGCGGATTTGGAGCGGAATCTGGTGCTGCTCCGAAAGGCTTGCGGGGCCTACGCGCCTCAAGCGTCGCTGCGCGATTGCGTCGCACGCACCGAGGCGCTCAAGCCCGAGGGCGGGCCGGTCGAAGGTGCCCAACAACAGCTCGCGGGACTGAAACAGTTTCTCATCGACGAGGACATCGTCTCGATTCCGGGAACCGAAGAAGCCTTGGTCGACGAAGCGCCGCCGTACCGGCGAATCAATTTCGCGTACATTACGATCCCCGGCCCCTACGAAGAGAACCTGCCCTCCATCTACTACATCGCGCCGCCCGATGCGGCGTGGTCCGAGGAGGACCAAGAAGCGTATCTGCCCGGCCGTAAGAATCTCCTCTACGTGACCGTGCACGAAGTCTGGCCGGGGCATTTTCTGCAATTCCTGCATGGGAACCGCGCCGAATCGACGTTCGGGCGGCTCTTTTTCACGTATTCGCTCGTTGAGGGCTGGGGCCACTATGCCGAGCAACTCATGTTCGACGCCGGTCTCGACGACGGCGATCCGGAGTCGCATATCGGTCAGCTCACGAATGCGTTGTTGCGTAACGTGCGGTACCTCTCGGCCATAGGCCTGCATACGGACAACATGACCGTCGAGGAGTCCCGCGCTATGTTCCAGGAAGTGGCGCTTCAGGACTACGGGAATGCAATTCAGCAAGCCCTTCGAGGCACCTACGATCCGGGCTATCTCAACTACACGCTCGGCAAGCTCATGATCAACAAGCTCCGCGAGGACTGGACCGCGGACCGCGGCGGACACGACGCCTGGAAAGCCTTCCATGACACGTTTCTTTCCTACGGTGGGCCACCGATCCTGCGGATTCGGACCGACATGCTCGGTGATGACTACAACGGGGATCCCGCACTGCTTCCGCATTGACGTCGCCGCAAGCAGCGTTTGCGATCAGGTCAGTCAGAGTTCCCGCAGGCTTCCTGCACTCTGGTGGAGTTGAGAACGGGATGCGGGATCTTGCTCAGTTCGGGGATGAAGTGGGAGAAGGTGCGGGAGCAGTAAGGCTAGTTCGTCGGCACCAGCCGCTTGAGTTCTTTACAGCAGTTGAGGATGACCTTTGCCACATCACTGTTCGGCATCAGCGGAAGAGACGCTCTCGGCGGTGGAGCACCGGCGTTTTCGGCAAACCACTATTAGTGGTCACTGTGCTCACTTTGCTCGCCATTTTGGTCGTACTGATTCTCGCCAGAAAATAGTTCCTCAGCCACTTGGATGTATAACGCCCATCTCGTCCTCTTGCCGCTGAGCGAAAATCACTAGTCCGGTATCCCGACTATACGGCCATGTAGCTCAACCTAAGCATTCTGGAGGACGGCTAGAACATTCGTGCAGTGCGGAAGCTGCTGATCACAGGGGGGTGACAACAATCATGGTCTACACCCACGTCTTGAACCGGGGACCGAGGGGCGTTCGGAGCCCCATGGACAAAATGCCGGACGGGTAATATGCGGATCAGTAGAAGCGTTTTGCTTCGAGCGGCATATTCAGCGGAACTCGTTGCCAGTAAAGTAATTACGCAGTGTCTTCTGCCGATTTCTGCTTGCGTCTTATACGGACAACTGGAATAGTATACTGACCAGCATATTCACTGTTCGGCGTAGAAGGACCATATGGATCGGCATTCGATAGTCCTAAGGGCCGCCAACCCCACGTTCGATGAAGGTCTGGCATTTGCCCGCTACCTTGACGAAGCAGCCGAGGGGTTCTTTCGTTTTATGCTCGGTCGCCGCGCCGGGCACATAATCGCCACGGCGTTCGCCCAGCCCGACCACGACCTCTCCTACCAGAATGTGACTTTCGCAGAACGTGACAACGTCATCGTGGGAATGGTCTCGGGGTACACCGCGGAGCAGCATCGCCGTTCCTCGCGCCAACCCCTGAAGCGGGCTGCCGGAAGGCGTAATCTACGAATGAGGATCGTGCTAATACTGTTTGCTCCACTCATGCGGATTATCGATTCAATCGCCGATGGCGATTTCTACCTCCAGGCCATCGCTGTTGATAAGGAACTTCGCGGCGATGGCGTCGGCTCCGTCTTGATGGACTCCTTTGAAGAGCGGGCTCGCGCGAGCGGATCGACTCGACTATCCCTCGACGTTTCAGCTAAGAATGAGGGGGCTCGCCGATTCTACGAGCGCCGCGGGATGAACGTCGAGTCGCAGTGGCCGAAGCGATTGGCTATACCGGGATTGAAGTTCTATCGAATGACAAAAGGGCTCTGAGCCTTCAACGGGTACCGTCTTTGATGGCACATTTGGGAATGATTAGGGCGGAATGAATGAACCGCCGAACCAGTCGCTGCAGTGGATCGCCGCTTCGCGGCGACCGCTGAGCTTCATCGTTATGTGGCTTTATAAATGAAGACTATTTGGCGAATGGTGATTGCTGACCTTGCAATAATACTATGTGTCGTGATTGGTATTCTCTTACCCACATTCTGGGAAGGCATAAGCGGGAGAGATTTTCGACCAAATGCTACTAATGCAGGCATACTGATATTTGTATTGTCTTTAGTGCTGCGTCTTCGGTATCGGTGGGGTGCAAAACTGTTGGTTCTTTCGATAATTCCAATACTAGTGATTACTCTCTTGTGTATTGGAGGTTTCAGCGGAGCTACAGGTACCAATTTATTTAATTCCTTTAATTTAGACTGGCTCCTTTATCTAAATTTCTTTATAGGTCTTCCTTGGCTAGGAGGCATTGCAGTAGCAAGCATCGCCCTAAAGGTAAAGAGGAATCCTGAAAGAAAAGCCACATAA
>JALLOL010000139.1 GCA_027717875.1 Acidobacteria bacterium AH-259-L09
CTCTTTGATTTCAATGGCCTTCTTGAGATATTTGAGCGCATTATCGATATTGCCAGTGGAAAGCTCAGTTGCCGACAAGGCGTAGTAAATGTGGTCGTTCTTCTTTTTCGAAAGCTTCAAAGCACGAGAATAACAATGCAGCGCTTTTTCGTATTGCCCGCCATTATGGTAAAGGACGCCTTGATGGAAAATCTCTTCAGCTGTCCGTGGAGGTTCTTCTTTCGCTTGAAGGTTTCTGTCGCAGACTCTGAGAAAGGATTTGGCTCGGGCGACCACCTCGATTTCATGAGAAAACTTTTTCACTACCTGAGTGAGTTGTTTGCGGGCTTTCTTATATTTCTTCTGGTGTAAAAGGGCCAGAGCCTCTTTGTAAAGCCGGTAAACCTCCTCGGCAGATCTTTTCTTCTCAGATCTGCCCCGTTTTTGAGCTCGTTTTTTCCCAACTTGTTTTTTCCCAGCTCGTGTTTTCCCGGTTGGTCTCTTCCTTACTTGCTTTTTGCTACTCGGTTTCTTCTTAGCTGGTTTCTTCTTAGCTGGTTTCTTCTTAGTCTGTCTGCTCTTTTGCTTCTTGCTTTTTTTGGCCGGCATAAAGTCCTCCCGTGATTGTATTAGGATCAGCCAGAAGACGAAGTATTATAAGATGGGATGTAGAGGAGTCAAGTTGAGGCCCGAGGTCAGGTAGGGGCCGTGTCTTTAAAATTTTAATTTTGACCTCAAAATTTAAATTTTAAAGACACGGCCCCTACCTGACCCAATGTGTTAGGCTGTAGCGTTGATGGTACAGAGATTACAGCTCGTTGACGCGTTGATAGAGAGGTATTCGGATTTGCCTCCCGAGGCAATCTTTAAGGAAGATCTACTTCGAACGGGGATCTCCTTTTCAGAGGATGCGCTGCGCGTAGCTTCCGGCTTCAAGCCCAAATCGTACTTTATCTTTTCTTTTGATTTGGTCCCCATTGCTCACATGCAAAGGCAGGAGAACCTGCGAGCGCCCGAGGAGATCTGCCTAGTCGGTGGGCTGAGAAATTTTCGTCGCACCATCGTTTCTGTCCGATTGAATCCGCGTTCTCCTTATCGGGTCGATATTTCCGATCAAGCAGATTTGGTACTCACATTGGAAGAGGAAGAGCTGTCAGGGATCCAGTTTGAGAAAACTCCGGAATATTATCAACGAACTCTGGCCAGTGGGAAACCGATCACGGATATTGCACCAACTATCGAGTGGGGATATCTACTCTATTTGACCGTCTTCAGAATTTGCCAGTACTTCGGTCATCAACAAGAGTGCCAATTCTGCGATATCAATGAGAACTATCGTCAACAGAAGAAGACTGGGCGGTCTTACACTGGCATCAAGACGGTTGAGGAAATCCTGGAAGCCCTGGAAATCGTTAACGATGCTGATTCCGAGAGCCAGGCTTACACCGTGACAGGAGGAAGCATTACCTCCCAACTCAACGGAATGCGTGAGATTGATTTTTATGTTCAGTACCCAAAAGCGATTGAGAAGCGATTCCCGGGTCGGTGGATAGCAAAGGTGGTGGTCCAGGCCTTGCCTAGGGAAGAAGTGCGTCGATTCAGGGATGTGGGTGTGCAGATCTACCATCCAAACTATGAAGTCTGGGACCGGCGGCTCTTTGAAATTATCTGCGCGGGGAAGAACCGTTGCATCGGTCGTGACGAGTGGATTCGCCGCATTCTGGATGCCGCGGAAGTCCTTGGTCCTTCTTGTGTTATTCCTAATTTCGTGGCCGGAATCGAAATGGCTCGGCCCTGCGGTTTTGAAACCGTAGATGAGGCCGTCGCTTCCACCTCTGAAGGATTGGACTTTTTCATGTCTCAGGGCATTACTCCTCGCTTCACAACGTGGTGCCCGGAACCTCTGAGTATTCTAGGGAAACTCAATCCAGAGGGGGCTCCTCTCGAGTATCACGTTCGTCTTCTCCGTGCCTGGAGAGATACACATGAAAAGTATGAACTTGATGCGCCACCCGGGTACGGAAAGCCCGGTATTGGAAATGCGGTTTTCTCGGTTTCCTCCTTTATGGACGTGATCCGGCGGATTCCCGATGAGCTTGGTCAAGATTGAAACGACGGAGAACGAATGATGAATCTAGGTGAATTCAAAAACCAGCCTTTGACTGACTTTTCAGACTTGGAGAATCGCCAGGCAATGTCAAACGCCATCGCCAAGGTGCGAAGCCAACTGGGAAGGGAATACAACATCATCATCGGAGGAAAACCAGTCCGGTGTGAGAGCCAATTCCAGTCCTTAAATCCCTCGCGCAAAGGAGAGGTCGTGGGGATCTTCCCCAAGGGAACTCGCGAATTCGTTGAGCGGGCCATCTCGGCTGCAGGAGAAGCCTTTCAACATTGGAGCCGGGTCCCGGTCCCAAAACGGGTCGAATACGTGATGCGGGTCTCTCAGATTATGAAAGAGCGCCGGCTCGAGCTGGCGGCATGGATGGTGGTGGAGGTTGGAAAGTCTTGGGTGGAAGCGGATGCCGACGTGGCGGAGACCATCGATTTCTGTGAGTTTTATTCTGGGGAGATGCTTCGGCTGGCAGGTCCCCAGCCGCTGGTCAAACTCGAGTCGGAGGACAACGCCCTTGAATATATTCCCTTAGGAGTGGGTGTCATTATTCCACCTTGGAATTTCCCTCTGGCCATTCTCTCGGGAATGACCTTTGCAGCACTGGTTAGCGGAAACACTGTGATCGTGAAGCCTTCCAGTGATTCGCCGACAATCGCAGCGCAGTTGATGCAGATCGTCGAAGAGGTGGGATTTCCACCCGGTGTGGTGAATTTCTTGACCGGCAGTGGAGAAGAAATTGGCGACGCTCTGGTGGAACATCCCAGAACCCGTTTTATTGCCTTCACCGGCTCCAAGCAAGTAGGGTTGCGAATCAACGAACTGGCAGCCAAGCACCAGCCGGGTCAGATGTGGATCAAAAGGGTCATCGCCGAGATGGGTGGGAAAGATGCCATTGTGGTCGATGATGAATCAAATCTGGATGAGGCTGCCGCGGCTGTCGTGGTTTCGGCCTTCGGTTACCAGGGCCAGAAATGCTCGGCTTGCTCGCGCGCCATTGTTGTGGATTCCGTTTGTGATGAGTTCTTGCAGAAGCTTCAGCAGAAAACGCGCACCATGATCCAGGAGGGCGACGTGGAGCGTCCTGAGGTGAATTTTGGTGCCGTTGTCAATCAGAAGGCACAAGACTCTATTCTGCGTTATATCGAAATCGGACGGAAGGAAGGACAGTTGCTGATGGGTGGAAAAGCAGGGAGTTCTGAAGGATACTTCGTCCGCCCAACCGTCATCTCAGATGTAGATCCCAAAGCGTCAATCGCTCAGGAGGAGGTCTTTGGGCCGGTTTTGGCGGTCATCAGGGCACGCGACTACGATGAGGCAATAGAGATTGCCAACCAGACTGAATATGGGTTGACCGGATCTGTGTACACTCAAAACAAATCCAAGATCGAAAAAGCCAAAAGAGAATTCCACGTGGGAAATCTGTACATCAATCGCAAATGCACGGGTGCTCTCGTGGGAGTGCATCCTTTCGGTGGTTTCAACATGAGTGGTACCGACTCAAAAGCTGGGGGTCGTGACTATTTACTTTTGTTCACCCAGGCCAAGTCGATCTCCGAGAAGGTGAGTTAGCGGTCAAGGAGCCAGGAGCCAGGAGTCAGGAGCCAGAATGGTTGAAAGTTGAAGGTTGAAGGGTCCAGGTTTCATGCTATTGGAGCTTTCGAGCTATTGAGCTTTTGAGCTTCTCAGCTCTGATGTGGCTTGGACCTGTTAATGAATCTTCTGCATTCTGAATTCTGTCTCGTGTGCTCCTGGCTCCTGACTCCTGGCTCCTGGCTTTTGGCTCCCCATGGAAAAGGATCGCGGCTCTTTGTTAAGATTTATATGCTCAGAAATAGAGAACTCGAGCGCGCAAGAGGAGAAAAAGCGTGAGTGTTCAAACTCGGCCGCAAGAAGATCTCTCACCAAAGAAACCGGAGGGTGAGATTGTAAACGACTTCAGCATTGAAGTGGCAACTGTGAATGGGTCGGGAAGTCAGTCTTCCAACAATGTGTTGATGAGGGCCATTTTCCAAATGGGGATTCCCATCAGTGGAAAAAACCTCTTCCCATCCAATATCGCTGGGTTACCGACATGGTTCACGATTCGAGCCTCCAAGGATGGGTACATGGCACGCAAAAAAGAGATCGACATCTTAATTGCCATGAATCCTGAAACGGCACGAGAAGATGTCGAGAATCTGGAACCGGGCCGGGTAGTGATCTACAATGAGAAGTTAAACCTTTCAAAGATCAGGGATGATCTGGTTTACTACCCGATCCCGTTTTCCAACTTGGCAGGTGAAGTTGTTCAAGATGCGCGCTTAAAGAAGCTGATCGCTAACATTGTTTATGTGGGAAGCGCAGCAGAACTGCTCGGGATTGAAATGGCCGAAGTCGAATTGGCGATTGCAAAGTGGTTCAAGGGAAAGCAGAAAGCCATTGATCTGAACATTCAAGCTGCTCACCTGGGCGCACAATATATTCGCGACAACCTTACCAAGCGAGATCCTTTCCGAGTTCAGCGCATGGACAAGACCAAGGGTAAGATGATTATAGATGGAAATTCCGCCTGTGCGTTGGGAAGCATGTTTGCCGGTGTCAGCGTGATGACCTGGTATCCGATCACGCCGGCCAGCAGCCTGGGTGAGGCGCTCGCTGATTACATGGGACGTTATCGGATTGATCCCGAAACAGGAAAGGCCACGTTTGCGATCGTGCAAGCAGAAGATGAGCTGGCAGCGTTGGGAATGGCCATTGGTGCTGGATGGGCGGGTGCCAGGGCCATGACGGCTACGTCGGGACCGGGTATATCTTTGATGGCGGAATTTGTCGGATTAGCCTACTTCACGGAAGTTCCCGTTGTCATCTTTGATGTCCAGCGAATCGGCCCAAGTACGGGGTTGCCCACCAGAACTTCTCAAGGAGATATCTTCTCTCTGCACTATCTCTCTCACGGGGACACCAAGCATGTTGTCCTTTTTCCAGCAAGCGTGACGGAGTGCTTTGAATTGTCCATACAAGCCTTCGATTTGGCGGAGCGGCTACAACAGCCGGTTTTTGTGGCTTCGGACCTGGATCTGGGCATGAACACCTGGATGACGGATCCCTTCGATTATCCCGAAAAACCTCTTGATCGAGGTAAAGTGCTCTCGGCCGAAGACCTTGAGCGCTTGGGTGAGTTTGCCCGTTACAAAGACGTAGACGGTGACGGCATTCCGTACCGGACTCTGCCGGGGACTGATCATCCCCTGGCCGCCTATTTTACGCGTGGCAGCGGGCACGATGAGCAGGCGGAATATTCAGAGCGGCCCGAGGACTATGAGAAGCTTATGGACCGCCTGGCCAAAAAGTGCGAAACGGCTAAGAAACTCGTGCCTCAATCCGTCATCCAATACACTGATGGGGTTGAAATTGGGGTCATTGCTTACGGGTCAACCGATGTTGCCATGCGAGAGTGTCAGGAGCAGCTTCGCAACCAGTACGGAATTGCGATCAACTACCTGAGAATTCGAGCGCTGCCCCTTGCCGAAGACGTGAAAGAGTTTGTCAGTCGCTGCAAGCGTGCCTACGTCGTGGAACAAAACCGGGATGGGCAAATCGGTGATCTGATCAAGCTTGAGGTAGAAAACGATCAAGGAAAGATCCGAAAAGTCCTTCACTATAAAGGAATCCCCATCGACGCCAGATTTATCACCGATCAGGTGGTGGCGTGCGAGAAAGGAGAAATGGAGTCATCATGTCGGTAAGCGCACCGAAACCTAAAAGAGTCAACCGACTTGGCCTCACGATGATCGACTACCGGGGAGAACCCTCTACACTTTGCTCTGGTTGCGGTCACGACGCCATATCGAGCCAGATCATGAAGTCCTTTTATGAGATGGGAGTAAACCCCCATCGGGTAGCTAAGATGAGCGGAATAGGCTGTTCCAGCAAGACTCCAGCCTATTTTCTCAGCAACTCTCATGCTTTCAATGGGGTTCACGGCCGTATGCCCTCCCTTGCGACTGGAGCCGTGCTGGCCAATCGGAAATTGGTCTGCATCGGAGTCAGTGGGGACGGGGATACCGTATCCATCGGGTTGGGACAGTTCTGCCATCTTCTGAGAAGAAATGTCCCCATGATCTATATCATTGAGAACAACGGTGTTTACGGACTGACGAAAGGACAGTTTTCGGCTACTGCAGATCCCGGTTCCAAACTAAAAACCGGGGTGGTCAATGACTTACCGCCGATCGATTGCTGTACCCTGGCCATTGAAATGGGATGCAGCTACGTCGCCCGCTCCTATGCCGGGGATCCAAAACAACTAGTTCCTCTGCTGCAAGGAGCCCTCAGTCACAGTGGAACGAGCATGCTGGATGTCCTTAGCCCCTGTGTTACCTTTAATAACCACCAGGGTTCCACCAAGAGCTACAGGTGGGCTAAAGAGCACGAGGAACTCCTTCACCAGATCGACTTTGTTCCGCATTTCGAGCCGATTGAAACGGTGGTGTATGAGGAAGGAGAATTAAGAGAAGTCGAGATGCACGACGGCTCCCGCATTCGGCTGCGAAAGGTAGATCGAGATTACAATCCAACAGATAGAGATGCCGCTTTGCGGATGCTCAATGAGACCCGGGATTCAGGTGAGTTTTTGACGGGCTTGATCTATGTTTATCCGGTGGCGGAGAACTTTTTCGACCTGCTAAATTTGCCTGACACGGCCTTGGCCGCTCTTCCTCAAGAGAAGCTCCGACCTGGGCG